>DALYCS010000076.1:4409-7877 GCA_031973615.1 Flavobacterium sp.
TGCCATTTGGATTAAATTTATTGTTGTTATTGTCTGAAGGTGAATCGGGAGACGCCGTAAAAAATCCAGGATTTTGAACCCCTACAATTTCAGCATCAGGAATGCCCGCAAGCTGTGCTTCACCGATATCTTGAAGAGCTACTATATTTCTTAAATTATTATCCGTATTGCTTACTCTGTTTTGCTTGTTCGTAATCCAAACCTCTAAACGAGTAATTTGAACACGTGAATTGATATACGGATAATTTTCTAAGGCTTTATCATACTTGTTTCTGAAATATTGCGACAAGAAATAATGTCGGTCTGAATCGTAATCCAAGGCAAAAAGTTCAAAGTCTTGAATGGTCCCACCACCTTGAGAAGTCACCGATTTTGTTTGTGATTTTTGTTCAGAAAATACACCTGTAAAAGTTGTTTTTCCAAACTGTAACTGGGTTTTTACTCCGAATAAACTTTGTGCGCCACGCACTAACGAATTGGACAACGGAAAACTAACATTTCCGACTTCTATTTTTTTTATGATGGAATCTTCCCCACCGGCTACATTGGGATCATATTCTAATTTTACTACATTTTGAAATGCAAAGGTCGATTGGGTATCGTAATTGATATTGACATTTAGACGGGTGCCAACTTTCCCTTGAAGTCCAACACTTATTCGTTGTGTAAAATCAAAGCTTGTTGTTTTTCTATTTCGAGGCGAAAAAGAAGGATTGTCTTGTTTTGTAAAACGAACCCCTAAGTCTAGTTCAACTGATCCTGTTGGTTTTACCGTAATAGAGTCGCTTCCAAAAATACTTTTAAAAAGTTTTGAATTTACTCTATAAACGGGCAACAAATCTTTCTTAGCCGCTGCCGATCCAGCTTTTCTGCCGTCTATGGCAGCCGATTTCTCTTGATAATAATCGCGCATTTGTTCGCGCAACATCAATTCCTGGTATTGTTTTGGAGTTAATATCAAGGGATAATTGATGTTAAATCCGTCGACAGATTTTGTATAAATATATCGATCTGTTATCGGATCATAGGTATAGGACTCTATTATACTCTTCGGATTTGGAATTTTAATTTTTCCCAAGTCAATGCCTGTTTTTACAGAATCCTTTTCTTGTTCCACTACTTGAGCCTGCAGTGAATATGAAAAAAGCATTACTATAAAAGCAAAACAAAAATTATATTTAGAATTCTGTATGTGTCCTAATTGTTTCAAGTCTATAAATTTTTTAAAGCTTGCTTGATTAAATCTTCGACAGTTGCGTTTGGCGTTTCCCTGATAATTTTATCAATGACTCTTTCTGCCGTTTTTCTTATAAAGCCTAAAACTTCTAATGCAGATAACGCTTCATCTTTATTTGTATTGCTTTCAACTACCGAAACTTTATCTAAATTATAGACTTTTAACACTTTTTCTTTCAAATCGAGAATGATACGTTGAGCCGTTTTAGCCCCAATCCCTTTCATGGATTGCATTGTTCCCACATCATTGGAAGCAATGGCTTGAATAATATGTTGTGGTGCTAAAGAAGACAACATGGTTCTGGCCGTACTGGCTCCAACACCTGAAACCGATAATAACAATTTAAATAATTCACGCTCTTGCTTTTCAACAAAACCATACAAAGTATGGGCATCTTCTCTGATTTGTAGAAAAGTAAATAATTTCAAATTTTCCGAATCAGGTAGTAAAGAATAGGTATGCAATGAAATATTAATATGATATCCCACACCATTACAATCAATGATCACTTCGGTGGGTGTTTTTTCAACTAATCGTCCTTGAATGTGTGCTATCATCGTTTCAAATTATTGTTTTTTCTTGCCTTTTTCTTGTGCATCTACAACAGCAACTGCAGCCATATTTACCATTTCTTCTACACTGGCACCCAATTGAAACACGTGAACTGGTTTATCTAATCCCAAAATAATTGGCCCAATTGACTCAGACTTGTTCAATTCTTTTAATAATTTATACGTTATGTTTGCTGCATCTAAATTTGGAAAAATAAGTGTATTTACTTTTTTGTTGACCAATTTAGAAAATGGAAACTTACTTTTTAACATATCCGGATTTAATGCAAAATCTGTTTGAATTTCTCCATCAACTATAAGATCTGGAAAATTTTCATGCAAATAATCAACGGCTTGTCTCACTTTATTAGGCCCTTCATTTTGAGAGGATCCAAAATTAGAATAGGAAACCATGGCTATAACAGGTTCCATTCCAAACATGCGAACCGCTTTAGCTGTCATTAATGCAATTTTGGCTAATTCTTCTGCTGTAGGATTTGGATTGATCGCCGTATCTGATAAGAAAATAGGCCCTCTAGCCGTCATCATCATATTCGTTGTTGCAATTTTTGAAACGCCTGGCATTCGATCAATCAGTTGCATTACAGGTTTAA
Organism: Flavobacterium sp.; assembly: GCA_031973615.1. GTDB lineage: Bacteria > Bacteroidota > Bacteroidia > Flavobacteriales > Flavobacteriaceae > Flavobacterium. The sequence continues at coordinate 6,812 of DALYCS010000076.1, forward strand.
TGGAAGATGGATAACTTCTGGCATGTCCCGTTAAAAAAGCATCGGCTTCACCGCTATTTACCATCATTAATCCAAAATAATTGCGTTCGCGCATCCACTTTTCAGCATCTAGTAAGGTAATTCCTTTGCGTTTGCGGCTTTCCCAGAAATGTGATGCATATTCCAATCGTTTAGCTTCTGATTCTTTCGTTTTTGGATCAAAAACTGGTACTTCAGCATCAAAACCAATTTCATCTTTTAGTTCGTTGATGATTTCTTTATTTCCCAATAAAATTGGAAAACCAATACCTTCTTCGTGCACAATTTGAGCCGCTTTTAATACATCAATTTGATCGGCTTCAGCAAAAATAATGCGTTTCGGGCTGGTTCTTGCTCTGTTGGTTAACAGTCGGATCATTTTGTTATCAGAACCCATTCGTTCTAATAAATCATCTTTATATTTTTCCCAATCGGTAATTGGAGCCAAAGCCACACCCGATTCCATTGCTGCTTTTGCTACTGCTGGTGGTACTTCGGCAATTAATCGTGGATCAAAAGGTTTTGGTATGATATAATCGCGACCAAACGTTAATTTGGTTTCGCCATAAGCAATATTTACTTGTTCTGGCACAGAGGCTTTGGCTAAATTTGCCAAGGCAACAACAGCTGCCTTTTTCATCTCTTCATTAATTTTAGTAGCTCTTACATCTAATGCGCCTCTAAAAATAAATGGAAATCCAAGAACGTTATTTACTTGATTAGGATGATCCGATCGGCCTGTAGCCATAATAATATCCTTTCTGGTAGCGATGGCTAAATCGTAATTAATTTCTGGCGTTGGATTGGCCATTGCAAAAACAATAGGATTTTCGGCCATAGACAATAACATGTCTGGCGTAACAATATCACCTGTAGATAAACCTACAAAAACATCTACCCCTTTCATAGCATCTGCTAAATCAGCATACGGTTTGTCCGTTGCATAGGGTAATTGCATTTTAGTTACTTTTGGGTCGTCTTTACGCAATGCTCCTTTACTGTTAAACATCACAATGTTTTCGGGTTGTACACCAAAGGCAACGTATAA
>DALYCS010000077.1:0-3725 GCA_031973615.1 Flavobacterium sp.
CATTTCAAAAGATTTTGACAACAACGACTTAGGTATTAATTTTAAAACCAATTATTATTCATTGTATAGCAATGTAAACTATCGCATTCTCAACCCAAGCAAAGTATTCAATACATTCAGAATTAGTTTGGGTTCCTATGTAGAATTTTACAAACCTACCCAACAAATTCAAATGAATAATTTTAACATCAATATCAATTCCACCAACAAGAAGAATCATTATTTTGGAGGAGGCATAAATACTAGTCCCTTTGAAAGTTATGATTACTATGAACCAAGGATTGCCAACCGTTACTTTGTAAATCCAAAAAATTTAGGCGGTTATTTTTATTTTTCATCCAATTACAACAACAAGTTTGCCATAGATTTGAATCCCTATCTCACCCATGTATTGAACCAAAATCGATACGAAGCAGGCCTAAGTATTAGTCCAAGATACCGTTTCAATGACCGATTTTCCTTAGTGTATAGTTTTGATTATGCGAGACAACAAAATGATATCGGATTTATTGATTTTCAAAACAATGATATCATTTTTGCCCGAAGAAACCGAAATACGTATACCAATGCAATTGGGAGTAAATTTTCAATCAGTAGCGTAATGAACTTTAACTTATCGGTTCGCCATTATTGGTCAATTGCGGAAAACAATCAAATCAACACCTTAAATGAAGACGGAAGTTTAACACCAAATACTACCTACACTAATAATAAAAATTCCAATTTCAGCAGTTGGAATTTAGACTTAACGTATTCGTGGTGGTTTGCTCCAGGAAGTCAAATGTCGATTTTGTACCGAAACAACGCAGCTACTTTTGACCGCAGAATTAATAAAAATTTTGGTTCTAATTTTAACAACCTTTTCGATGACAATTTAAATCACGTATTATCTATTAGTGTTCGCTATTTTATCGACTACAATCAGGCAAAAAATTGGATTAAAAAAGGATAATTTGCGTAATCGTTTTCGTAAATTTAGCCCTAAATAACTGATAAGAAAACCGGCATTTGTTTATCTTTGTACAAATACAAAGTCATGAACAAAAAAGTAATTTTAATGATCCTTGACGGTTGGGGAAAATCACCTGACCCAAAAGTTTCGGCTATAGATCAAGCAAACACCCCATTTATTGATCATTTATATACCCAATACCCAAATGCACAACTTCGAACCGATGGATTAAATGTAGGTTTACCAGAAGGACAAATGGGAAATTCTGAAGTGGGTCATATGAATTTAGGTGCTGGTCGAATTGTATATCAAGATTTAGCTAAACTCAATTTGGCAGTGGAAAACAAAACCATGAGTCAAGAACTTCCACTACAGGAAGCTTTTGAATATGCCAAGAAAAATCAAAAAGCCATTCATTTTTTAGGACTAGTTTCTGATGGTGGTGTGCATTCTCACACTTCACACTTGCGTGGATTAATTGATGCCGCACAAGAAAGCGGTGTTCAAAAAATGTTTGTTCATGCTTTTACAGATGGGCGAGATGTTGATCCTAAATCAGCAACATACCTTACTGATCTAGAAAAATATTTAGAACACACACCCGCAAAACTGGCAACGGTTATCGGTCGATATTATGCAATGGATCGCGATAAACGATGGGAACGCGTAAAACTAGCCTACGATTTAGTAGTCAACAATGAAGGAACAGCAACCCACAATGCGATAGCTAGCTTGCAAGAAAGTTATGCAAATAACATCACTGACGAATTCATACAACCCTTGGTAGTAGTTGACAATAACAACCAACCAATTGCTGCAATTAAAGCAGATGACGTTGTGATTTTTTTCAATTTTAGAACCGACAGAGGCAGAGAATTAACCGAAGTACTTTCACAAAAAGATTTCCATGAATTCAATATGCATAAATTGAATTTATACTATGTAACCTTAACCAATTATGATGAAACCTATCAAAATGTTAAGGTTATATACGACAAAGATAATATTACTGAAACCCTTGGTGAAGTATTAGAAAAAGCAGGAAAAACACAAATTAGAATTGCTGAAACTGAGAAATATCCTCACGTTACCTTTTTCTTTTCTGGTGGAAGAGAAGAACCTTTTGTAGGGGAATCGCGTATTTTGAAAAATTCTCCTAAAGTCGCTACATATGACTTACAGCCCGAAATGAGTGCCTTTGAACTTAAAGATGCTTTGGTAGCAGAATTAAAAAAAGGAACCGTTGATTTTGTGTGTTTGAATTTTGCTAACGGAGATATGGTAGGACATACTGGCGTTATGGAAGCGGCTATAAAAGCATGCGAAGCAGTAGATATTTGCGTAAAAGAAGTGGTTGAAACGGCTTTAGAAAAGAACTATACCACTCTTATTATCGCCGATCATGGGAATTGTGAAACTATGATAAATCCGGATGGTTCACCCAATACTGCGCACACAACCAACCCAGTACCCATTATCTTAGTGGATCCGGAATTACAACATATTCATAATGGTGTTTTAGGCGACATTGCTCCCACTATCTTGGAATTGATGGGTATTGAAAAGCCCACTGTAATGAACTGTAATTCTTTACTTTAAATTTTGCTTAATAAATAATAAATTAAACATTTTTTTATAATTTTGAAAAAAATTAACCATTCATAAAATGAAAAAACTATTATTTTTGTTGTTGTTTGCAACAACATTGTTACAATCGTGCTCTAATAGTGATGATGTTAACACGCAAAAAAGTTCAGCCTTACGAATTTTCTTAAAAGAAATGAAAGCTGCCAATAACATTAGTGGCAGATCTACAAACGATGAGCCTTCAATGTGTTTTGAATTTGTATACCCATTAACCCTATCTTATAACAATGGAACATCTGTAAACGTTCAAAACCTTGACGAATTACTTTCTATATTAGAAAATGAAAGCAGCGAATTGTATATTGATGGTATTGCTTTCCCATTTCAAATCATAGTTGCAGGAACGACTACACCTCTAACCATTACTTCCGAGGAAGGCTTTTGGGATGTAATACAGGCTTGTGATATAGACACATATGACGATGTTATTGGAGAAGGACCATGCTATACGTTTGTATATCCATTTTCATTGGTAACAAGTACAAATCAAACACTAGTAGTTACTAGTGAGGCAGCTTTGTATGATCTTATCGATGATGATAACGAAGACAATTACATTGTAGATTTTGTATACCCTTTTTCTGTAGTATCAAATAACGAGACCATTCAAATTAACAACGCATACGAATACGAACAATTGATTAATACTTGTGTGACTTCAAATTGTAATTGTCCTACAAATGTTGACCCAGTTTGTGTTGAAGTAGGTGGAGGCGTAATTATGGAATTCCCTAATGAATGTATTGCAGAATGCAGCGGCTATTCTTCGGATGATTTTGTAGATTGTAGTGGTAACAGTTCAGATGATTCGTTTGCAGATGTATTGGAAAATTGTTTAAACATATCTTATCCGGTTCAGGTACAACACAATGGGGCCGTAATGACTGCTCAATCTGATGCACAGTTGCTAACAATGAACAACCCGAACGAAATTCCTGCATTTAATTATCCTATCACGGTTTCATTTGAAGACAATCCTTCACAAACTTATACCGTTGCTAGTGAAGCTGGATTAGTAGAATTGATCAACATACATTGCGACTAACCACAAATTAATAAATAAAAACACCACATTATTGTGGTGTTTTTTTTTGCCTATTACACATTACTACAAATATTAATTAAA
>DALYCS010000077.1:3735-7847 GCA_031973615.1 Flavobacterium sp.
ATTTAGGTTGTGATGTTTTTTTTTGAAATACACCCAATAAAATATTAATTAAAAGTTAAACTTTTAAATAATAATAGTAATACTATTATATTTGCAGGGTAAAAAATTATATTATGCAAAATATAATACCCAACATTAAAATTACAATCAATGATAAATTGTATGTTAAAGACCCTGAAACTTCAGAATTAGGGCGTAACATACTAAAAAACAGTATCGAACTCATTGATAAAATTGGATTTGAAGCATTTACTTTTAAAAAACTAGGAGAACAAATTCAATCCAACGAAAGTTCAATTTACCGTTATTTTGAAAACAAACACAAGCTTTTAATGTATTTGTCATCTTGGTATTGGTCTTGGATGGAATATCGCATTGTATTAGCTACAACCAATCTAATTGATCCAGTTGAAAAATTAGAAAAAGCCATTCGTACTGTAACTGAAACCATTGCAGATGATGAAGCTACACCCTACATCAATGAATTAATTTTGAACCGCATTATCATTGAAGAATTTACCAAAACAATGCGAACTAAAAATGTAGATGATGAAAATAAAGCTGGATTTTTTCTCGTCTATAAAAATGTAATCAACCGATTGGTAAGTGCCATTGAAGAGATCAATCCAAACTATCCGTATTCAAAAAGCTTAGCGTCTACTGTTGTAGAAAGTGCGCTTCACCAACAATTTTTAAAACAACATTTGAAATCGATTACAAATTTTTCAGAACAAGATTGTTCCTCTAGCTTTTTTATTGATTTAGTAAAAAAAACCATCCTATGAAACCATTAGAACGATTTAAAAACTTGATTTTGATTGACAAACAAGACATTTATCAAATCTTTTTATATTCAATTATTGCAGGACTTATCAGCTTATCATTACCCTTAGGGATACAGTCGATCATTAATTTTATTCAAGCGGGAAAAGTAAGCACTTCATGGATTGTTCTTGTATTTATAGTAGTTATTGGGGTAGCATTTGTAGGAATATTAAAAATCATGCAATTTAGAATTACCGAAAATTTGCAACAAAAAATATTTGTACGATCGTCATTTGAATTTGCATATCGCTTCCCGAAAATAAAATTCAATCAATTGTATGATCAGTATCCACCGGAATTAGCCAATCGATTTTTTGACACTTTAACGGTGCAAAAAGGGGTTTCAAAATTACTACTTGATAGTTCAGGAGCGGCCTTGCAAATTATTTTTGGAATTACGTTACTATCATTATATCATTCGTTTTTTATATTTTTTGGAATTCTCTTATTGGTCTTGTTGTATTTAATTTTCAGAATCAATTTCAATACGGGTCTACAAACGAGTTTGAAAGAATCAAAATACAAATACAAAATCGCACATTGGCTACAAGAAATAGCCAGAAATCATTTGAGTTTTAAAAGCAATACTACTTTCTCCTATTCGTTGCATAAAAATGATCGATTGGTAGCAGAATATTTAAAACAACGTGAAAGTCATTTTCATGTATTATTAAAACAATTCATACAACTTACCGGATTCAAGATCCTATTAACTGCCGGATTATTGATTATTGGTGGGCTTTTGGTCATCAATCAAAAGATGAACATTGGACAATTTGTTGCTGCCGAAATCATCATCTTGAGCATAATAACTGCTGTTGAGAAATTATTTTCAGGTTTAGAATTGTTTTATGATGTGTTAACTTCTCTAGAAAAACTTGGAGCTGTGGTGGATTTGGAATTAGAAGAGGATGCTGAAAACACAACATACAACATCGATAAAGACTCTTTAACAATTGAATTACAAAATGTAACATTCAAGTATCCCGATGCAGAAAAAGAAACACTAAACAAGGTTTCTTTAACTATTCAGCCCAAACAGCACACCTTAATTGATGGAGAAAATGGATCAGGTAAAACCACTTTGATTCGCTTATTAGCGCGAATATTAGAGCCAACAACTGGAAGTATTTTTATCAATAATACAAATTACAAGAAGTTTTCGGGGTCAAAATACCGATCAAAAATTGGAGTTGTTACCACTCAGGAAATGCCATTTGAAGGCACCATATTGGAAAACATTACGTGCAACAATCCGGCTATAAAAATGGAAACTGTTTTTGAATTGATAGACAAATTAAAATTAACCGAGATAATCAAAGCGTTACCCAAAGGGCTTGAAACTCAAATTTCATCTGAAGGCAAACAAATAAATGCTTCAACAGTTCAAAAAATTGTGTTGGCACGGTGCATCATTAACCAACCTAATCTGTTGTTTTTAGAAAATCCATTGGACAAAATTGACGAACAAAACAGCAAAGAAATATTGGATTTTTTATGTGACGAAAAGCAACCCTGGACATTAGTAGTAGTAAGTAAAAACAACTATTGGAAACAAATTTGTAAACAAACTATCGTATTAAATCAAGGCACCATTAAAACAAACTAATTATGTTAAATATTACCAATAATAGAATTAATCCGTTTGTAAAGGTTGATGAATTTCAATCGACAACTGTATTTTGTCAGCAAAAACACTATCAAATTATTCGTAAAATTATTTGGGCATTTGTACTGATGTTAGTGCTCTTTTTATTTTTGCCTTGGACACAAAACATTAAGGGTACAGGATTTGTAACCACCTTAAAACCCAATCAGCGTCCGCAAACCATCCACACAGCCATACCTGGTCGAATAGAAAAATGGTTTGTTCAAGAAGGCGATTTTGTAAAAAAAGGGGATACCATCTTGTTCATTTCTGAAATCAAAGAAGATTATTTAGACCCTAATTTAGTAGAAAATACGGGCAAACAAGTACAAGCTAAAGAAAAAGCCGTACAATCGTATTCCGACAAAGTAAAAGCATTGGAAAACCAAATGGGTGCCATCCAAAGTGAAAAAAACCTAAAAGTAAGGCAAGCACAAAACAAACTGAAACAATCCTATTTGAAAGTTCAGAGTGATAGCATTGATTTTGAAGCCAGTAAAACGCAATTAAAAATCGCAAAAACGCAATATACTCGTTCGGTAAACTTAAATAAGGAAGGATTAAAACCGCTTACTGATGTTGAGGAAAAGCGATTGAAACTACAAGAAACAGAAGCCAAAATTATCACCAAGGAAAACGACTACATTACGAGTAAAAATGAAGTATTAAATGCAACAATGGAGCTCAACCGTATACGAGCAGAATATGCAGAAAAAGATGCGAAAGCTAGTAGTGATAAACAAACAGCATTAAGTGTACAATTTGATACCGAAGCCCAAGTAAACAAACTCAAAAACCAATACAGCAATTATAAAATTCGTAACGGTATGTACTACATAACTGCCCCACAAGACGGATACATCAATAGAGCGTTACAATCGGGTATCGGTGAAACCTTAAAAGAGGGCACACCTGTAGTAAGCATTATGCCCTACCAATATGACATTGCCGTTGAAACCTATATTGATCCTATGGATTTTCCGTTGATCAACAAAGGCGAAAAAGTTCGCGTATGGTTTGACGGTTGGCCAACCATTGTATTCAGCGGCTGGCCCGATGTATCGTTTGGCACTTTTGGAGGGGTAATTGTAGCTAAAGAAAATTTTATAAGCGAAAATGGAAAATATAGGGTATTGATAGCTCCCGATCCAAAAGACAAAAAATGGCCCAAACAATTGAGTATTGGGGCCGGAACCCAGTCGTTAGCCTTATTGAATGATGTGCCTATTTGGTTTGAAATTTGGCGAACATTGAACGGTTTTCCCCCAAATTTTTACCAACCAGCAACCCAAGATAAAGCAAAAAAATAATGAAAACAAAATTGTATTGCCTTTTTATTTTCATCGGATGGAGTTGGACCGTTATTGGACAAAACACGACAGCGTTTAGCTTTAATGAATTTTTAGGGTACGTAAAAAAATACCATCCATTAGTCAAACAAGCCGATTTAAAACTGAATGAAGCCCAAGCCAATTTAATGTTGGCGCGGGGCGCTTTTGATCCAAAAATTGAAGTAGATTTTAGCGAAAAACAGTTCAAAGACAAAAACTATTATTCCGTTTTGAACAGTAGTTTCAAAATACCTACATGGTATGGTATTGAATTGAAAGCCGGATTTGATAATGCTGAAGGTATTTAT
>DALYCS010000078.1:0-7808 GCA_031973615.1 Flavobacterium sp.
TACCAGTTACAGGTCAGCCATTGCCGTTGATTAGTAGTGGTGGTACTTCTATCTGGATGACGTGTATTGCAATAGGTGTAATCTTGAGTGTGACTAAAAAAGACGAAGAAGTTGCTTTGGATTTGGAAGAAAAAAGAAAACGTGACGAAGCGCTACAGCAATTGATTGATGCTCAAGTAGCACTGAATGAAGAAGATCCTACTGAGGAAAATCAAAAAAAGTTAGATGAATTGGAGTACTCCATACGAGAGGAAGTAAAAGATATAGAGGGCGACAGTTTAGTAAACGGTCAAAACCCAATGAACAGCGTTCGAAATAAAGAATAAATGAAACAACCTAAATTCATAATCAGTGGCGGCGGAACAGGTGGACATATCTACCCTGCAATAGCTATTGCAAATGAGTTAAAAGCTCGTTATCCAGAAGCGCAGTTTCTTTTTGTGGGCGCACAAGATAAAATGGAAATGCAAAAAGTGCCGCAAGCAGGCTACGATATTAAAGGATTGTGGATAGCAGGATTGCAAAGAAATCTTAGTTTTCAAAATGCATTGTTTCCAGTGAAGCTATTTGTGAGTCTTGTCAAATCGTTTTTTATACTTCAATTTTTTAAACCCGATGTAGTGATTGGAACTGGTGGTTTTGCTAGTGGTGCGGTGTTGAAAGTAGCATCACTTTTTGGTATCCCCACTGTAATTCAGGAACAAAATTCGTATCCAGGAATTACCAATAAATTGCTAGCGAAGAAAGCTAATGTAATCTGTGTGGCCTATGAAAATTTAGAGCGATTTTTTCCAAAGGAAAAAATGATACTAACTGGAAATCCTGTGCGACAAGATTTGTTAGTTCCAGCTGATAAATCAGAAGCAATGCCTTATTTTAATTTGGACGCTACCAAAAAAACAATTTTAGTATTGGGTGGAAGTTTAGGTGCGCGAAGAATTAACCAACTTATTGCAAAAGAATTGGATTTTCTTTTGCAACAAAATTGCCAAATCATTTGGCAATGTGGAAAACTCTACTTGGATGAATATGACAAATACAATAAAAAACAAAATGTTCAAGTCGTTGCATTTATCGATCGAATGGATTTGGTTTATGCAGCTGCCGATATAATTATATCTCGTTCTGGGGCTTCATCGGTTTCGGAGTTGTGCATTGTAGGAAAACCCACAATTTTTATTCCGTCACCCAATGTAGCAGAAGACCATCAAACGAAAAACGCAAAAGCAATTGCCGATAAGATGGGCGCATTATTGATCAAGGAATCTGAATTGGAAGGTGCATTTGAAAATACAGTAGCCGACTTACTGAAAAATGAAAGTTTACAAAGCGAGTTGTGTCAAAACATTAAAAAATTAGCCAAGCCAAACGCAACAAATGATATTGTTGAAGAAGTTATCAAACTATTTAAATAAGTTAAAAGTTATACAATTTAGCTACAAATGAATCTAAACCAAATACATAACGTTTATTTTATCGGCATTGGCGGTATTGGCATGAGTGCATTGGCGCGTTATTTTCAATATATTGGAAAAAATGTGGCAGGGTATGACAAAACCGAAACCCAATTGACCGATGAATTGCAAGCTTTGGGTTTGACGATTCATTTTGAAGACAATATAAATCAAATACCAAAAGATTTTTATAGTGAAAACACATTGGTGGTAGTAACTCCAGCTGTTCCGGCTACACACTCCGAATGGAATTATTTTGTGGAACGTAATTATACAATAAAAAAACGTGCTGAAGTTTTGGGGTTAATTACCAAAGATACCTATTGTTTTGCTGTTGCCGGAACGCACGGAAAAACAACGACTTCCAGTATTCTGGGGCATATTTTATACGAAAGTGGAGTAGATGTTACAGCTTTTTTGGGTGGAATTGTTGAAAACTATAATTCCAATGTAATTGGTTCAGGCAAAACGGTTACCGTAGTTGAAGCCGATGAGTTTGATCGTTCTTTTTTGCATTTGCATCCCAATGTTTCTTGCATCACGTCAATGGATGCCGATCATCTCGATATTTATGGGGATGCTGATCATATTGAAGCATCTTTTAGAGAGTTTGCAGCCAAAACTGATCGAGATCATTTATATGTAATTAAAGGTTTGTCTCTAGATGGTGTAACGATTGGAGTAACTCCTGATGCTGATTTTTCAGCACAAAATATCCGAATAGAAAACGGGTACTATGTATTTGATGTAAAAACTCCAAACGAAGTGGTTCAAAATGTAAAGTTTGGATTGCCTGGACATCACAATTTGACCAATGCAATGTTGGCTTTTGCTATGGCAAAATCGTATGGCGTTTCAAATGAAAATATTAGTGTAGCATTGGCAAGTTTTAAAGGTGTGAGAAGACGTTTTTCTTTTCAAATTCGAGAAGAGCATAGAGTATATATCGACGATTATGCACATCATCCAACTGAAATCAATGCGGTGCATCAAGCTGTGCGTGAATTGTATCCTGGGAAAAAAATAATAGCGGCCTTTCAGCCCCATTTGTTTAGTCGTACAAAAGATTTTGCTGATGGTTTTGCCGCGAGTTTGTCGCAATTTGACGAAATACTTCTTTTGGATATTTATCCGGCAAGAGAATTGCCTATGGAAGGCATAACTTCGAGTTGGTTGTTAACAAAAATAGAACAAACAAATAAAAAATTAGTGAATAAAAATGAATTGATTGCGGCGTTTAAAAATTCGGACGCAACCGTGTTCATTACAATTGGAGCAGGAGACATCGGTGAGATGGTAAAAGATATTAAAAATGCGCTTTATGAAGAGAATTAATTGGCATAGTATACGATTGGTATTAATTGTTTTTGCAATGATTTTTCTGTATTCTTTTTCTTCAAAACGAAATAGCATGCGTAAAATCAACAAGATAGAAATCAAATTTCAGTCGAACGAAAATATGTTTTTAACACATCAAATGGTTAATAACTTGTTAATACAAAATTTGGGAGATGCTTCAACAATACAAAAAGATAAAGTAGATTTGAATACTTTAGAAAACGCTCTAAATCATCACGAGATGATCGAAAAATCGGAAGTTTTTTCAACGATCGATGGTTTTCTAAATGCCCGAATTACTCAAAAGACCCCTATCCTTAGAGTAGTATCAGAGAATGACAGTTATTACCTGGATCACAAAGGAAATAGAATGTCCTTATCTCCAAATTTTTCAGCACGTGTTCCGCTCCTTGTGGGAGAGCTTAGTAACGAAAAAAGAAAGGCCTATTTGACGTTGTTTTCAGAAATCAAACAAGATGATTTCTTGAATAAAAATATAACAGGCGCGCAAATTATGCCATCGGGTAATGTGGTATTGACCAATCGTAGTTTTGATTATAAAATTGCCTTCGGTAAACCAATAAATGTAAAAAAGAAGCTTAAAAATTATAAAGCCTTTTTTCACCATGCCATAAAGGATACGTTGATTAAAGAATACAAAGAAATAAACTTGATGTTTATACAACAAGTGGTTTGTAAGAAATAGTGGAAATTATGAACAAAGACAACATTGCAGTAGGATTAGATATTGGTACAACCAAGATTGTAGCAATGATCGGTAAGAAAAATGAATACGGGAAATTAGAAATTTTAGGTGTAGGAAAATCTAAGAGTCTAGGTGTTCATAGGGGTGTTGTGAATAATATTACACAAACAATTCAGTCGATTCAGCAAGCGGTTTCCGAAGCTGAAAATGATTCGGGTTATAAAATTAATGATGTTGTAGTAGGAATTGCGGGACAACATATTCGCAGTATCCAACATAGCGATTACATTAGTAGACCAAAAGCAGAAGACGTTATAGGTGATGCAGATATTGATATGCTTATTGGTCAAGTTCACAAATTAGCCATGTTGCCAGGAGAAGAAATTATTCACGTATTGCCTCAAGAATTTAAAATCGATGGGCAAGCTGAAATTAAGGAACCAATTGGTATGTATGGGGGAAGATTAGAGTCTAGTTTTCATGTGGTTGTGGGTCAAGCAGCTTCCATCCGTAACTTAGGGAGATGTGTGAAAAGTGCCGGATTAGAATTATCGGGCTTAACATTAGAACCCTTAGCTTCTGCAGATGCAGTATTAAGTCAAGAAGAAAAAGAAGCAGGTGTTGCCTTGATTGATATAGGAGGTGGGACTACCGACTTGGCTATCTTTAAAGATGGAATCATTCGTCACACCGCTGTAATACCTTTTGGAGGTAATGTTATTACTGAAGATATTAAAGAAGGCTGTTCGATTATTGAAAAACAAGCTGAGTTGCTAAAAACTCGATTTGGATCGGCATGGCCAGGAGAAAATAGAGACAACGAAATTGTTTCGATTCCTGGGTTACGAGGAAGAGAGCCAAAAGAGATTTCGCTTAAAAACTTATCAAAAATTATCCATGCACGTGTGGTGGAAATTATTGAGCAGGTGTATGCTGAAATCAAATTATATGGACACGAAGATCCTAAGAAAAAATTGATTGCAGGTATTGTGCTTACAGGAGGTGGAGCTCAATTGCAACACATCAAACAGTTGGTAGAATACATCACAGGAATGGATACGCGTATTGGTTATCCTAACGAGCATTTAGCAGGAGATTCAATCGAAGAATTATCAAGTCCATTGTACGCAACAGCTGTAGGATTAGTTATGAATAGCATTCGTAACAATACAAAAAGTGCTACGCCATTTGTTGAAATGAAAAAAGAAGAGCCAGTTATCGCATCTCCAGAAATCGTTCCAACGGACATTCCAGTTGTAGAGATTGAAACGGAAGCACCAAAAACACAAACCCCTATTCAAGAAACAACTGATGATAAAATCAAACGTTCGTTTTTTGATAAATATATAGATAAGATTAAAGATTTTTTAGATAACGCAGAATAAAAGGAGATACTATGTCAGAATTTGGAAACATTTCATTTGATTTACCTAAAAACCAATCAAACGTCATTAAAGTAATTGGCGTTGGAGGCGGAGGTAGTAATGCCATAAACCACATGTTTAAGCAAGGTATTAAAGGTGTTGATTTTATAGTTTGTAATACCGATTCACAGGCATTGCAAAACAGCCCTGTGCCTAATAAAATTCAGTTGGGTGTTAACCTAACAGAAGGTTTAGGAGCGGGAGCAAATCCTGAAGTAGGTCAACAATCTGCGATTGAAAGCGTTGCTGAAATCGAAAAAATGTTAGACAGCAATACTAAAATGGTTTTCATCACCGCTGGAATGGGTGGAGGAACCGGAACGGGAGCAGCACCTGTCATTGCACAATTGGCAAAAGACAGAGACATACTTACCGTAGGTATTGTGACCATTCCTTTTCAATTTGAAGGAAAAGTTCGCTCTGAGCAAGCGTTAGCCGGAGTAGAGCGTTTGCGCAAGCAAGTTGATTCTTTAGTCGTTATCAATAATAATAAATTGCGTGAAGTATATGGAAACCTTGGGTTTAAAGCAGGGTTCTCTAAAGCAGATGAAGTATTAGCAACTGCTTCAAGAGGAATTGCAGAAGTTATTACGCACCATTATACGCAAAATATTGACCTTAAAGATGCAAAAACCGTATTGTCAAATAGTGGAACAGCTATTATGGGTTCGGCTACGGCAGCGGGAGAGGATCGTGCAAAACAAGCTATTTCAAGTGCGTTAGATTCACCTTTATTAAATGATAACAAAATTACAGGTGCTAAAAATGTGTTGTTATTAATCGTTTCAGGTACAGAAGAAGCCCATGAAATTACCATAGATGAAATAGGTGAAATCAACGACTTTATCCAATCTGAGGCGGGTTATAATGCTAACATCATTATGGGAGTTGGTGAAGAAGAAGCTTTGGGTGACGCTATTTCTGTAACCGTTATTGCAACAGGTTTTAATGTAGAACAACAAGCAGAAATTGTTAATACTGAACCTAAAAAAATCATCCACTCTTTAGAAGATGAGCAAAAAATAGTTCACGAATTATTGAATAAAACGATTGCTTCACTTCCTGTGAATGAGCCTATTTTTGAAGCACCTATTGCAAATGAAGTGGTATCAGAAACGGTTGTTACCGAGGTTGAAGCAGTAGCTCCAAAAATAGTATTTACATTAGAAGAAGAAGTAGAAGAGCCTGTTTTTGAAATTCATGAGCCTGTGGCTACAATGGATTTAGTGCCAACTACCGAATTTCTTAAAAATATCGAAGTTACCTATGAAATAGTAGCTGCTCCAGTTGCTGCTAATTTTGAAATCATTACGCCGCAAATCAGAGAAATCAAAGTAAACGATCCTGAATTTGTAATAGCAAATGACGATTTCAATTTTGAATTGGATTTGTTTGATATTAATTTAGAAGCTGCTAAAAACACCCCGATAGAAAATACAATTGTTTTTGATTTATCGGATGAAACTCGTTCCTTAGAAGTTAAGGATCCTATTAATGTAGTTCCGGTTACTGAGATTAATCAAAACGGAATTATTAAATATTCTTTAGAAGATTATTTAGAGCAAGAAAAAGTGGTTGAGGCTACTAAAGAGGTACATATGCTGCATGAGCCTATCGATGAAGAGCTTAATTTTACTTTAAAGAACGAAGTTAAAAAATTAGAAGACAATATTCATTTTGATGCAGTATCTCCTTTGGAAATGTCAATAGAAGAGACATTAAAATTTAGAGCCGAAGAACGCAAAAGAAAAATGAAAGAATTCAATCATAAATTCAACAATAGCAGCGCTCAAATTGATGAATTTGAAAGAGAACCTGCCTATAAAAGAATGGGAATTGATTTGACAGCTCCCCATTCAATAAACAATAATCAATCTAGAATCTCACTAGGAACAGATAGTAACGACGATATACAACTTCGTTCAAACAATTCATTCCTTCATGATAATGTAGATTAATTTACACCAAAACTTACCTACCACATAAGACCCGAAGAGTAATTTTCGGGTTTTTTTTGTTACCTTTGTCCAACAGAAATAACAATAGTATATAAATCACACCGATATGAGTTTAGAAGTAAAAATCATGGATCACATGAAAGAAGCCATGAAAGCAAAAGATACAGTTGCCTTAGAAGCTTTACGCGCTATTAAATCGGCTATTATTTTGGCAAAGACCGAAACTGGTGCTGCTGATGGATTGACCGAGGCAGACGAAATAAAAATGCTACAGCGTTTGGTAAAAATGAGAAAAGACAGTGCGGAAATTTTTACGACACAAAACCGTCCGGACTTAGCCGAACCAGAATTGGCGCAAATAGCTGTGATTGAACAATTTTTACCTGCACAATTAACCGAAGCAGAAGTTGAGGCAATTGTTACTAAAATTATTACTGAGACTGGTGCATCTGGTATTGCAGCTATGGGGAAAGTAATGGGGTTGGCTTCCGCTCAAATAGGAGGACAGGCCGAGGGTAAAGTAATTTCTGGAATTGTGAAAAAACTTTTAGTATAAAGAATATGGCTGCGTAGTTCAACTGGATAGAATATCAGATTTCGGCTCTGAGGGTTGGGGGTTCGAATCCCTTCGCGGTCACGAATAAATACTTCAAATAAAAAAAACGCCAAACTTTGTTTGAGCGTTTTTTTTATTTGAAGTATTTTCAAAGCGAAGCTTTACGGGATGTTGCGAAGCAAAATCCCTATATAGTTGTATTTATAATAAGGTCCAAACTTTGTTTGAGCGTTTTTTTTATTTGAAGTATTTTCAAAGCGAAGCTTTACGGGATGTTGCGAAGCAAAATCCCTATATAGTTGTATTTATAATAAGGTCCAAACTTTGTTTGAGCGTTTTTTTTATTTGAAGTATTTTCAAAGCGAAGCTTTA
>DALYCS010000079.1:0-7771 GCA_031973615.1 Flavobacterium sp.
ACCAATTTAAAGCCCACACGCGGAATATTTTCAATGCGAACGTGGGTTTCTTCTTTTATGATTTTACGTAATCGGGAAATAAAAACATCTAAACTTCTACCCAAGAAATAATCATCACTTCCCCACAATTCCAATAAGATTTTTTCCCGTTTCAAAACGGTATTAGGATTGTCAAGAAACATTTTCAACAAAGAGGCCTCTCGCTCGGTAAGCGTTACACTTTGTTTGTCGGATTTCAAAGAATAGTTTTCGGGCTCAAACTGAAAAGACCCAAAAGTATATTGTTTTTGTAGCGTGTTTTCTACTGATTTTTGACTTCGATGTAAAAATATTTCGATTTTAAGTATGAGTTCTTCTATTGAATAAGGCTTAATTAAATAATCATCGGCCCCTAATTTCAAACCTTTAATTCGGTCTTCTTTTAACGTTTTTGCCGATAAAAAAATGATCGGAATTTCTTGATTGCGTTTTCTAATTTCTGTCGCTATTTCAAAGCCATCCATATCGGGCAACATGATATCTAACACACATAAATCAAAAGATTCGGTGCAAAACAAATGAAAGGCGTCTTTTCCATTATTGCAGTGCAACACATCGAAATGTTGTTCTAAATTATCGGTCGTTAAAAAGGCCAACGTTTCGTCGTCTTCTACGTATAAAATGCGCTTTTTACTCATAATCATTTGTGTTTATTTGAACCGAAACAGTAATGCCTTGTCCTTCATTGTTTTTTACCCAAACCTGCCATTTGTGCCATTCACAAACGCGTTTTACATAGGAGAGCCCAATGCCAAATCCTTCAATATCTTTATTGTCTTTTCGTGCTACTCTATAAAATTTATCAAAAACAAAAGGCAAATCTTTTTCAGGAATCCCTGGGCCTTTATCAATAAATTCCAAAAGCAAACCTTTAGGTGTTTCCTCTGTTTTAATTGCAATCGAAGCCGAATTATCAGCATATTTTACTGCATTATCAATAATATTATAAATCAAATTGTAAAAGTGAAATTCATCGGCCAAAATTGTGTAGGGTTTTGCAACAGCTAATGCTATATCCATCTCTTTAGGATGCTTCAAAAGGATGTTTTCCTTTACCAATTCAAGTATTGACTGCACATCCACTTTTGATTTTTCCAGTGCAATTTGATTGCTGTCTGTTTTGGCTACATATAAAATTTTCTCGATATGCTGGTTCAATTTATTGCTCTGATTGATAATGATTTGCATGTATTTTGAAAGCTTTGGATGGCTTAAAATTTCTTGTTGGGAATTGGCATAATTAGTCGCAATTAATATCGAAGCCAAAGGGGTTTTAAATTCATGCGTCATGTTATTGATAAAATCTTTCTGTAGCTCGGTGTAGCGTTTTTGTTGCAACATAAGGAATACCGAATACACATAAATAATCAACACCAAAAACAATACACCGGTAAAGACCCAATACTGACTTAAACTGGTGAAATAACTTTTTTGCAAATTCGGAAATCGAATGGCAAAATAATACGTCAAATCGGTATTCTTCGGAAAACATTCCGCACACATTTTGGAGGGCTTTCCATTTACTGCAATATAATTCCCATACACCATAGATTCGGAACCGCAATCGTATATTGCATATTCAAAATCCAATTCCAACTTTACACGGTCAAACTCGGTCTTTAAATAATGCTCGAGTAATCTATTTTCAAACACGTCATTGACATTCACAACAAAGTAATTGGCACTAACTTTTTTGATGGGATTGGCAACCGGCATTTCAGAATTATTATCCTGATATATTTTTTCAACGACATCCTGTAAGGCAAAGTGTATTTTGTCTTCTGTATCTCTTTTTTCGAAGATATACGCTTGATTGAGTAAAAACAATTGCATGATGATGACTCCTACAATGGCAAAGAACCCAATGAATATTACGGTATTTAATTTATTAAATTTCATATTGACCTCGATATTACAAAAAAATAACGGCAAAAACCATCATTAACAAGTTGTTAACAATCATTTGAATGTGATTAACAACTCGTTTTTTGAGATTGTATAGCTTTGTAACACAAAATTAAAATAACTAAAAATATTATACGCATGAAATCAATTAAATTATCAATCGTTGCCTTATTTATTGCAAGTGCTTCGTTTGCACAAGTTAAAGAAGCAAAATCAGACAAAGCTCCGGCTCCAGTTGCTGTTCCTGCTCCACCTCCAGCACCTAAACAATCTGTTGTTAAATGGGATCAAGAAATGCATGATTTTGGAGATATTCCAAAGGGAATTCCTGCTACTTATGAGTTTACATTTACAAATACAACTAAAGAAACAATATTAATTACTAGTGTTAAACCTGCTTGTGGATGTACTGCAGCTAACTACACTAAAACACCTATCAAACCAGGAGAAAAAGGAATGGTTGCTGCAACTTTCAATGCTGCATCGGCTGCTCCATTTCAAAAATCGGTTACAGTAATGACTAATGAAGGTGGTGCTGAAGCTATCAAAACGTTGTCTTTTAAAGGAAAAGTGGTTGAAACGGCTGCTCCTGTTGAAACAGACAAAAAAACAGAAATTAAATCATAATTATAATTCAACTTTTTTTCATCTTGAAAAACCATCTGAACAATCAGATGGTTTTTTTATATTTACAAAATGGAAAAAGCTATAATTCATTCTCCGCTTGGATCTACCCTAATTTATTGTGATGAGATTGGTGTCACAAAAATTGAGGTGGTAGAAGAAGTTTTGGAAATTTCATCAGAAATTCCAATACTCTTAAAAGATGCTGTATTCCAACTACAAGAATATTTTGAGGGAAAAAGAACACATTTTTCATTTTCACTTCACCCAAAAGGAACCGCTTTTCAACAAAAAGTATGGGCTGAATTGGTTAACATACCCTATGGCACAACTTGTTCCTATCTAGATTTAGCGAAAAAACTAGGTGATGTAAAAGCGATTCGGGCGGTTGCGGCTGCAAATGGGAAAAATCCACTTTGGATTGTAGTGCCTTGCCATCGAGTAATTGGTTCTGACGGTTCGTTAACGGGATATGCCGGAGGACTGTGGCGTAAGAAATGGTTGCTTGAACATGAAAATCCATCGGCTCAAAAAAGTTTGTTCGCATTTTTATAAAACCAATCCAACTTTTTTCTATTTTTATATCACAATATCATACATATTTTCGATGAAATTCCTCCAAAAAGCACTAAAATGGATTGCTATTAGTATTACAGTTCTTATTGTTTTACTGTATATTTTTGATGTTGATTATTTGCTGCGCGCTGTAAAAACAATTTATTTTAAAGGGTATACCACCGCATTTTTAGAAGATTATAAAGAATTTCCCAACCGTGAAATCAAAAAAGGCATAGCACAACCCTGGACTATTTCCAAAAACTACAACACTATTCCAGCCACCGCAACACTTGAAAAAACACACCAAGAACTAAAAACAGTTGCCTTTGTTATCATTAAAAATGATAGTATTTGGCATGAAAGCTATTTTGATGGTTTTAACAAAAAATCGAAAACCAATTCTTTTTCTATGGCTAAAAGTGTAGTGACTATGGCGCTCGGAAAAGCCATTATGGAAGGAAAAATAAAAAATTTAGACCAAAAAGTCGTCGATTTTTTTCCGGAGTTAAAAGGTAAATATGCTCAAGAAGTAACTGTTGGTGATTTGGCTTCTATGGCATCGGGCTTGAGTTGGGACGAAAAATACTACAGCCCTTTTTCAATAGTTACACGTGCCTATTTTGATGATAATTTAAACAACGTTATCCTGGGGTTGAACATCCATGAAAAACCCGGACAATCTTTTAAATACTTAAGCGGATCTACGCAATTACTCGCCATGTGCATTCAAAAAGCAACAGGAGAATACTTGTCACAGTATGTGTCCAAACACTTTTGGCAACCCATGGGCGCCGAAAATGATGCGCTATGGCAATTGGATCATGCTCCCGATGGTATTGAAAAAGCCTATTGCTGTATTGCAAGTAACGCTCGCGATTTTGCCCGATTTGGTAAATTGTATTTACAAAACGGGCGTTGGAATGGGGAGCAACTTTTGGATGCTTCTTTTGTGAAAAAATGTACAACACCTCGTTTTTCAGCATCGGGTCATTATGGCTATGGATGGTGGATGCATACCATTTTAGGCAAAAAATTATACTATATGCGAGGCCATTTGGGACAATTTGTTATTGTGATACCCGAAGACGAATTGATCATTGTGCGACTCGGTCATTTAAAAGGAAAACAAACAAAAGAAGATCCTCACAGTAATGATTTATATACCTATGTCACCGAAACCTATAAGATGCTAGGTGCCCAAAAATAAAATTCAATAACCCCCTAAAATAGTAACTATGATTCAAAAAACACCCCTCAACAATATCTTGTTTTTAGATATTGAAACCGTACCGGAACAGCAGCATTATGAACAATTAGATTCCGATATGCAACAACTTTGGGAACAAAAAACGCAGTACCAAAGAAAAGACAATGTCTCGGGAGAAGATTTTTATGAAAGAGCTGGCATTTGGGCCGAATTTGGCAAAATCATCACCATATCTGTAGGCTATTTTGTCAACAAAGCCGACATCCGTAATTTTAGAGTCACGAGTTTTTGGGGAGATGAAAAGAAAATTTTAAACGATTTTTCAAATTTATTAAACACCCATTTTAATGGCGCCCAACATTTACTCTGTGGGCATAACGCCAAAGAATTTGATATTCCGTTCATTGCGAGAAGAATGATCATTAATGGTATTGCGTTGCCCCATAAACTGGATTTATTTGGAAAAAAACCTTGGGAAGTTCCACACCTTGACACTTTGGAATTATGGAAATTTGGCGATTATAAACATTTCACTTCTTTGAAATTATTGACTAAAGTACTTGGAGTGCCTTCTCCAAAAGACGATATTGACGGAAGTGAAGTAGCGCGGGTGTTTTATGTAGAAAACGATATCGATCGCATCATAACGTATTGCGAAAAAGACGTGATTGCGGTAGCCCAGATTTTTCTTCGCTTGCGAAGAGAAGAATTATTAATTGATGACGAAATAATTCATGTCTAAATTTCTTTCGAAATTGAATTTTAGTCTTGATTTAGTACATTTACAAAAAATATAACACATGGTTTTAAGCAGATTTTGGTTGGTCATCTTTATTACATCGTTGTTTTTCGTTGTTTTTGGTTTGTTTTCATCCCAAAACTATACCATTGATTATGTGTTGAATGGAAAGCAAGGTGAACCCTTATTAATTGGGGAAAAGTATCTTAAAGAAGTCCCTCAATTTGTGCAAGACAGTATTCAAAAATCGGAAGACAAAACATTCATTCGAAATAATAATGAGTCGGATGCTGATACCACTTATGTGTATAACAATCAAACCGTAAAAATATACAGCGGAAAACAAAAAGCTGATGGTTTATTGCCCATGACCAAAAGTAGTTTGTTTGATTTGATTTTACCCTTAATGGCTTATTTATCGTTTTTTTGTGGGCTCATGGAATTATTGATCATTTCAGGTGCTTCGGAACGTTTGGCTAGAAAATTAAGTCCTGTATTTGCCAAAGTATTCCCGAGTATTCCCAAAAATCACGAATCCATATCGTACATGACGTTGAATTTTGCCGCCAATTTTTTAGGACTGGATTCTGCGGCTACTCCTTTTGGATTGAAAGCCATGCAAAGTTTACAAGAACTCAACGAAGATAAAGACAGGGCAAGTGATGCGCAAATCATGTTCATGTGTTTGCATGCTGCTGGCTTAACCTTAATTCCAACTTCTATTATTGGTTACCGTGCCGCCGAAAACGCCGCCAATCCAGCCGATGTAATGTTGCCGTGTATTATTACTTCTTTTGTAGGCACCATTGCCGCTTTTGTATTGGTGGGTATCAAACAGAAAGTAAATTTTAAAAGCGCTTCGCTACTTGCTGTATTAATGGGAGTAATTGGAGCCATTGTTGGGCTGTTGTTTTATGTAAACAGTTTGGATTTGATTGGGAAAAACTATTTCACTTCTAATCTTTCGGGATTATTATTGCTATTAATCATTGGTGGCACTTTGATCTTTTCTTTCGTTCATGAGAAGAAATTTGTAGAACAAAAAACAACGATTTTCGACACATTTGTGTCAGGAGCTAATAATGGATTAAAAACCGGAGTTACCATTTTTCCATATGTAATGGGAATGCTAGTAGCAATTTCGTTGTTTAGAAATAGTGGGTTGTTTGAAATTACAGCCAACGGAATTTCCTTTTTATTTGCGCATTTGGGTGTTGCTAAAGAAATTACTGATTCGCTTCCTGTAGCGATGTTGCGCCCATTTAGTTCGGGAGGTTCGCGTGGTTTTATGATTGATGCGATGAAACAATTTGGCCCCGATTCTTTAACTGGAAGACTAAGCTGTATTTTTCAATGCAGTGCCGAAACGACTTTCTATGTGATTGCGGTATACTTTGGAAGCATCAACATTAAAAACACACGCTATACATTAGGTATGATGCTTTTGGTGGATTTAATCTGTGTAATCACGGCCATTTTTGTGGCAAGTTGGTTTTTTTAAGGCTTCCTACAAGGTTTCAAATAAATTAAAATGAACTTTTTTGAAGAAATACTGATTGATTTAGGACGTGAAGGTGTATACTTCTTGTTTAAAAGATTAGGTATGCTAACTAAATGGATATATTATTCAGGGAAAAAACCATTCACCAAAATTAAGAATGAAAACTGGAATACTAGAATCGGTTTCGTTTTATTTTCATTTTTAGTTGGAATAATTATTTACATTGTAAATGTCTAATCCTGCAAGGTTTCCAAAACCTTGTAGGTATCAAAAAAAACACCATGAAATTAGAAGTTTTAGAAAAAGACAAAGTATACCACATATACAACCGAGGAATAAATGGTGAAATTATTTTTAGTTCAGATGAAAACAAAACTTACTTTTTAAAACTTTACTCAAAATATATAGAAAATAAAGCAGAAACTTTTGCTTATTGTTTAATGGATAATCACTTTCATTTTATCATTCGAATTGTAAATGAAAAAGAAATTACTCAAGCACTTTCAAATCTGTTCAATGCTTATGCAAAAGCCTTTAACAAACAAAACAACAGAACAGGAAGCTTATTTGAAAAACACTTTAAAAGAATACAAATTGAAAATGAAACCTATTTAATAAACTTAATTCAATACGTTCATTTAAATCCTAAACATCATTTAGATATAAACTACAAAAACTTTCCTTTTTCGTCTTATCAATCTATGATTTCAGACAAACCAACCAAATTACTTAGAAATGAAGTGATTCAATTGTTTAACTCAGTAGAAAATTTTATTTACTGTCATGATTTTAAAAATGAAATTTTAACTGAAAAACAAATGCTTGAATAAAAATGCTGTTTTCTCCTGCAAGGTTTCCAAAACCTTGTAGGTGTTAAATTATATTATCTGTTATACAAAAACCTACAAGGTCAAAAAAAGACTTTGCGGGTTTGAAGCTTATCTTCAAAACAAACCTACAAGGTTTTGGAAACCTTGCAGGTTATTTGTAACTTTACCTCTCAAAACTACACACAAATGGACTTTTTATATCAAGATCCGTATCCTATTCTTAAAGACGATACGGCATACAAAAAATTAACATCCGATTACGTAAAAATAGAACAACTTGGCGATAGAGAAATCTTAGTGGTTGACCCAAAAGGATTAGAGCTTTTGGCCCAAGAAGCAATGGACGACGTTTCATTTATGTTACGTTC
>DALYCS010000080.1:0-7729 GCA_031973615.1 Flavobacterium sp.
ATATAAGCCATGTAAGTATTTTCATTTAAAATAATGAACTATATAAGAAATATTAGTCCATTTAAGATTTGAAAACTATTCATCTAATAATTTTTTAATATCTTCTTTAATTGCGTCTACACCTTTTGTATCGAGCCCATCATAATATAAAATAGGGTTCCCTTGTGCGTCTTTTCTGCATCTAATTTTTCCCTCTTTATCAACTAAAGCAAACAATCCGGAATGTTCAAAACCTCCTGCTGCTTTATTGTTTTCTCCAGCATATAAATTAAATCCTTTGTTGGCTAAATTATAAATATATTTTTTATCTCCGGTTAAAAAATGCCAATTGTAATGTTTAACGCCTAATAAATTTGAATGTTCTTTTAAAACTTCAGAGGTATCATGTTCCGGATCAATAGTTATTGAAACTAGTCCAAATTTTGGATTGCCATAAAATGTTTCTTGTAATTGCAACATGCTTTGATTCATTTTAGGACAAATAGTAGGACAGGTTGAAAAAAAGAATTCCACCACATATACTTTACCCAAATAATCTTTATTGGAGATAGTTTTATTGTTTTGATTCGTCAACTTGAACTCAGGAACAGGTCCAATTTCAACCAAGTCCGATTTTTGAAATTTAGCAATAATTTTAGGTACGGCCCAAATTCCGAAAATGAGAACGATGAAGGAAATTCCGATATATGATTTATTTTTCATTGGTTTATTTATTTCTTTCGATGTTTTGTTTGATGTTATCTCTAAAAGCATCTTTTCGCTCGTTATTATTCTTTTTAAGGGCAAGGCGGTACTCTCGTAATATTATTTTAACATCATCCGTCATTTCATTGTGCAAATCTGCCGCAGAAATGGTATTGTAACTTTCTTTATATTCCGCTACCCCTTTTTTATTTTTACCTTTTCTACCGCGGTGGTTTAGTTCTTTATCGACAATGATGACGGCTGGGGTCCCAAAATTTGCATCTAATTTTCCCGCCAAATGATAACTATCATAAAACGACTGAATTTCTTCAGGTGCTGCAAACACAAATTTCCATCCCGACATTTCCCCTGTAATAGGAGCTAATTCATCTATAATTTGTTGGGCCTTAGCTTCATTACCGGCTGGTGTTACCATGACCATTTGAAAATCTTTAAAGCCTTTATATTTATTGTAAATTTTCTGATTAAGATTAAAAAAGTTGCCTCGGTTTTCAATGACATTATTCCCCACAAAACCTAAAACCGTTATTTTATCTTTCATAACTACATGTTCAGCATTCAAACCTTTCCAATGGATTGGTATATCTGCATTAGCTTTTGAAATAGTTGGCAAAAAAAGCGAATTGTGTGTGGCAGTTGAAAACAATAAATAGATCGCAATTGGCAACACAAAAAGCAATATAAGGACTAATTTATTTTTCATTAGTAGTACTAATTTTAGTTCATACAAAAGTAAAAAAAATCCCGATGAAAATCGGGATTAAAGTATGGAAACAAGTGTTAAAAATTCCACTTGATATGTCCTGCTTTATATACATCAAATACGTAGGCTCCTTCAATTAAAATAATGAAACATAAATATAAGATTAAGAAAACAACTGTCCAAACGATTGATCTTCTAAACCATTTATTTTCGCCCTCCATGTGCATGAAAGCCCAAGTTATATAGTATGCTTTAACAATGGTTAAAATAATAAATAACCAATTTAGTAAATTCATACCTATAAAATTATTGAAGTATAATGATTTAGGCTTAAAAATACCAAACAAAACTTCAACAATAGTAATTATTGATAGAATAATAAATACCTTCCAAATTCTTCCTGTATGTGATTCGTGTGCGTTTGCCATGATATGCTATTATTAATAAATTATACTAAGTAGAAGAATGTAAATACAAACACCCATACTAAATCTACAAAGTGCCAATATAATCCCACTTTTTCAACCATTTCGTAACTTTTTCTCTTTTCGTATGTTCCTAGTAATACGTTAAAGAAAATGATGATATTGATCAACACCCCTGTAAAAACGTGGAAACCGTGGAAACCTGTGATAAAGAAAAAGAAGTTTGCAAATAATTTACTGCCGTATTCATTACGAACTAAGTTAGCCCCTTCCACCACATATTTTGTATCTGCTAATCTTTTTAATGATTCCTCTCTTGATAAAACTGTTTTTTCTTTTTCAGCTGTAATTGTTTCAGTACGCACTAAAATTGATTCATCAGCTTTAAAACCTTTTACTACTTCATTTATAGAATGAGATGAAATTGTAGCTTCTGACATGAACCAAAAACCATTATTTCTATTCAACTGCTCTCTATCTTCTGGTAATGTTAAAGCAAAATCTGCTAATGCAACTCTCTCATATTCGCCATTAGCTCCTTTTTTTACAAATTGTAAGATTGATCCGCCTTTGGTTTCAACTGCACCATATTCCCCTTTGATAAAGTTTTTCCATTCCCAAGCTTGAGAACCTAAGAATATTAAACCACCTACGATTGTAAGCGCCATGTAAACCGCAACTTTTGTTTTCTTTAATTGATGACCCGCATCTACAGCCAAAACCATAGTTACAGAAGAAAAGATTAAGATGAACGTCATTAACGCTACATAGTACATTGGTGCATTCACACCATGTGCAAATGGAAAGTGATTAAAAACCTCATCGGCAATAGGCCAAGTTTCAATAAACTTAAATCTTGAAAAACCGTACGCGGCTAAGAATCCTGAAAAGGTTAATGCATCTGATAAGATGAAAAACCACATCATCATTTTACCATAGGTTGCTCCTAATGGTCCTGGACCTCCGTCTAAAGCGTGTTCGTTTGAAATAACTGTCGCTCCCATAAATTTTAATTGTTAAAAAGTTTCCAAATTTATTATTTTTTTTCTATTTGAAAAAATAGAAAAACAAAAACAAATAAACCCAAATAAAATCCATAAAGTGCCAATACATCGCACTGAGCTCAATACCAAGGGTTTGAGCCGAATTGTATTTTTGTTTATAATGATTATAAATTACTACTAAAAGCGAAATTATTCCGCCTAATAGATGTGCAATATGTACTAAAACTGTGATATACAAAAAGGAAGTGGTTACATTACTTTCACTACCGGTGAAAAAATAACCATTCGCAATAACTTGTTCAAAGCCTTTAAACTGCAAAATAACAAATGTAATTCCCAACGCTAATGTGGATAGTAACAATACTGTAGTTTGGTTTCGGTTGCCCTTTTTCATGGTTTTAATAGCCGAAAAAAACGTAAAACTACTCACTAACATTGCAATTGTACTGAATAAAAATGCCGATGGTAAATGAAAATCCTTTAACCAATCGGGTCTCGATTTACTAACCACGTAAGCACTTGTTAATCCGGCAAAAATCATACAAATGCTGATCATACCAAACCAAAGTAACAACTTATAGGTTTTGCCTTTTCGCTCTTGTTCTTCTTCAAAAGTCATTTTATTTTCCATAACTATCGTAAAAATTTATCTACTACATATACTATTTGCAGTAATGAAATATAGGAAACACTAACTAACATTAATTTTCTTGCTGCTTTTGCATCCATTGCTTGGTGCAATTTAAATGCGTAAAACAACATCCAAATACCCAAGACAACCACAATAATTACGGCTGGAATTGACAAGTATAAATGACCTGTAAATCCGAAAGCTGGAATTACTGATGCTAAAATAGTCCAAAACGTATATAATATAATTTGTAAAGCCGTTTTTTTATCTTTTTTGCCAGTTGGCAACATGAAAAACCCTGCTTTTTTATAATCGTCGTACAAAAACCAACCGATGGCCCAAAAATGTGGGAATTGCCAAAAAAACTGTATAATAAATAAGGTCCCTGCTTCGATTCCAAAATGCCCTGTAGCTGCTACCCATCCCAACATAAACGGAATTGCTCCCGGAAATGCACCTACAAAAACCGATAACGGCGTCATCGTTTTTAATGGGGTATACAAACTCACATACATAAATATCGAAATGGCGCTAAACATGGCCGTTTTCGGATTTACATTGTATAAAATAATTAATCCCAAAAGCGTCAAAATACTTCCAAAAATGAAAGCCGTTTGTTTGCTCATTCGTTCAGAGGGTAACGGACGATTTTTAGTTCGATCCATTAATGCATCCAAGTCTTTTTCTATAATTTGATTGAAAACATTAGAAGCACCTACCATGCAGTAACCGCCTATAGCTAATAAAAAAACTACTTCCCAATTGTGAGAAGACCACGAATCTATACCCAACAAATATCCTGCTATGGTCGAAAAAACTACACTGATGGCTAATCGTGCTTTTGTAATTTCGACAAAGTCTTTATAAAAAGATTTTTTAGGCGGATGTATGGTTTCCAATTTATTAAGTATTTGGCTATAAAATGCGTGCAAAGATACGATATGAAATTTAGAATCTAGAATTTAGAATTTAGAAAATTAGTTAAATATTTAAAAAAATAACTAATAATCACTTTTTGAAATTTGGCCGGCTACAATTGCTTTGGCAGCAGAAGTTCCTATTCGCTTTACTCCCAATTGAATCATAGCGATTGCCTCCTCATAAGTTCGCACGCCACCGGCCGCTTTAACGGGCAAGGGAAATGAATTTTCCAACATCAATTTAATGGTTTCCGGTGTTGCACCGTTTGGCACCCCTTCAGGCGTTTTATAAAATCCGGTTGATGATTTGACAAATACTTTTTCAAAATCTTTTTCCGAAAAGTGAGCTATGATTGTATTTTTTATCAATACTGTGAGTTGCATAATTTGGCGAGGATCCAAAGCTGCCACTTCAATAATCCATTTGACAATTTTATGATGATCTAGGCCTAATTTTGTGCACGCAATTACTTGTTGTTTAACTTCTTCCACAGCACCTCGAGTAAATGCTTTGTAGTTAACTACAAAATCCAAATCGTCTGCTCCATTAGCAATCGCTGTTTGAGCTTCCTCCAATTTTTCAGCTAATATTCCCTCTCCAGCCGGGAAATCTATTACAGTACCTATTGATACTTTAGAAGTTGCTTTTTGTATCATTTCTTTTGCTAAAACAACTTGTCCGGGCCGAATCATAATTAATTTAAATTGGTGATCAATAGCCTCTTGAATGGCTTGTCTAACCACTTCGTTATTTTCCTCCTCGGATAAATTTGCTTGAGCTGCTGTTTTTAAATAGGTAGCATCTAAATAATGTCTGATGTCCATTTGATTGATTTTAAATCAAAAACAAAAGATCCCATAGAAATGGGATCTTATAGAATATATTACTTCTTATGTTTATTATTTATAAAAAATACGGTTACAAATCCTGCAAACGTTCCGGCGGAATTTGCCAAAACATCATAAAGATCAGCGTGTCGGTTAGTGGTAAAATTTGCTTGCAAAAATTCCATGCAAATACCATAAAACAATGTTACGAGTACCAAAAGAACACTAAAATAGTTTCCACTACTCTTTTTTCTCAGACCAAAATGCCACAGGATAAAAAACACATAATAAAATAGGAAATGTGCGGTTTTATCTTTTCCTGGAATCGAAAGTGCCGGCATATTATTTAAACTTGCCAAACTACCCAGGGTAACCCCTAGGGTCCAAAGCAGGGCGAGAAAAATAAAATTACGCTCCGATAAGTACTTTGTAATCTTCACTTGATAAAAGTGTATCTATTTCTGAAGCGTCTGAAATTTTAACTTTTACCATCCAACCGTCTCCATAAGGATCTGAATTTACTTTTTCAGGATCTGATTCTAAAGCATCATTGAATTCAACGATTTCACCAGAAAGTGGTAAGAATAAATCGGAAACTGTTTTTACTGCCTCAACTGTTCCAAAAACTTCATCTTTATCTAAAGTTTGATCTAAAGTTTCTACTTCAACATAGACAATATCGCCCAATTCTTTTTGAGCAAAATCAGTAATTCCTACTGTTGCAATTTCTCCCTCAACAGAAACCCACTCGTGGTCTTTCGTGTATTTTAAATTAGTTGGTATATTCATTTTGGTTTATTATTTAGTGGTACAAATGTAATCGTATTTATTGAATTGCAAAAAGGGTTTTCATTATTTTTAATTCCCAAAATTATAACGCAACGTAAATCCGGCACGTATGTTTGTGATAGGGAACGAAGTTGATATTACAGCTTGAGAGAATTGATGATCATAAAAAACTATTGCAGTCATATTTTTACTAAACGAATAATCGGCTGTAAACTTAACAGACCACATATCTTGCCCTCCGCCCAATTGGTTATTATCATAATCCAGGTAACGCACAATGGTGGTGTTTTTACGCAAGGAAAAATCGGCTTTTAGATTGATATCACTTTTAATAATTCCTGTAGGAGTATCTGCTAAAGCCGAATTAATAACAACATCTTTGATACGATACCCCAATCCTATAATGTATTCGTTTCCACTCACTTCGGTCAATAAATTATTGTCAAAACTCATGTTTAATGTTCGATCTTTTTTTATTTCGGCTAAAATCTTAAATGAATTTTTTAGGGTCATATCCACTTTTAGTAATGGATTAAACTGTTCTGATAAATTCACATTAGAAATCAACTTATTGGCATAAAAATTACCATTAGCATCGGTAGGCGTTGTATTCAAATTAGAACGAAACGCATTGATGTTATAACTGGCTCGATACCCGTGCTGAATAGAGAATGTTTTAAATGAATCTTTAAACCATTTATAGCGCATGAATCCGGTATATTTCACATTCCAATTGGGCAAAGGAATTGATTTAAACACGCCTGTTGAAACTTTTCCAGCATTTTGCCCTGAATAAGCCGCTAGGAATGAAGGCAACAAAACTTGTTGGCTGTTTTTTCCAAACCCAATAGGATAACCTTCCGCATCTCTAGGGATACCTCCTGTACCATAATATTTTTCAGCCAAACGATCGGCTACTACCAAACGATTGGTTCTAAAGGCATCGAAAGCCTCTGAAACGTTGATATCACTTTGTGAAAATGCCGTTTTAATTAAAATAGTTGAAATATTAAAATTACCAAAATCATAAGGCGAACGAGCATTATATTGTCCACCGACAACATCATATTGTTCTGAAAAATTGAAGGCATAAGTGCGCTCTCCCATCAAATCGATTTTAAAATCAGGGAATGGTTCCAACTGTGCAGTAAAATTCAATTGTTTGTTTTTTACTTGTGTGAAATTCTGATTGAATTCTGGGAAAGAGGTTAACCATCCATTCTTTGCTGCTTCATAACGCACATCGGCTTGGCTTCCAAAAACAAATCCCAGTGACGGTTTGGATGAACCAAAAAATCCTAAACCTGGTAAATAACCTGGTAAAACCGTACCGCTATTTTCTGTATAATTGACCTGGATATTTTTAAGACTTGTAACCACACCGATTAATCCGCTTACAAAAGCATTCCGTTCTGTACTACTATTTTTATTGGCAGCAGCCACTTTTTGACCTGGCTTTGGTGTTGCTACTTTTACTTTATTTGATTTATTTTTAGTAAGTCCAAAGTATTTATAAAACGTGTCCATGTTAAACGTAGTATTTAACTTGTGTGAACTGGCGTTTTGAATAGTATTACCAAGTGCATAGATTGTTCCGTCCTCTGCCTCTACCGAAGAATACGCATCAGATGAACGTTGCCAATTATAATCGCCTGTATAAATATAAGTTGATTTGATAAAAGCCAAAGCGGGAATTTTGTTTATAGGTAGATCATAATTTACAA
>DALYCS010000081.1:0-2946 GCA_031973615.1 Flavobacterium sp.
TTTCTGAATGCCATAGCGTTATCAGGAAATTGATCAGATAGAAGTCTTATGTATTTAATTTTTACTTCATTTCCTTCTGGATCAAGCCAATATTTGGCGCCATTAGATTGCGCGACACTATTTAAAGTAAAAAATAATATAAATATATTTATTTTATTCATTTACAATAAATTAAATTATTTGTATACACGAGTAATTTTATCAACACCATCCACTTTTTTGATGTTGTCAATCAATTTTTTCAGAATGATGTTGTTTTGGACAACAACCGTAACCTGTCCGTTAAAAATACCGGCTTCACTACTTAAAGAAATACTTTGAATATTTACATTCATTTGATTGGATATCACTTTAGTAAGTTCATTGGTTAATCCTAATGTATCCATACCTGTAATTTTTAATACGGCTTTAAATTCTTCTTGAGAAGAGTCAATCCATTTGGCTTGAATAATTCTATAGGCATAATTAGATTGCATGCTTATGGCATTCGGGCAATCTTTTTTATGCACTTTAATTCCTTCATTAATCGTTACAAAACCAAACACCTCATCTCCTGGAATGGGATTGCAGCAACTGGAAAGTTTGTAGTCCAATTTGTTTTGCTCGGCACCAAAAACCAACATGTCAAATTTTTTGCTGATTTCATTTTTAAGTACTTGCTCAGAAGTTGCAGTTGGAGTTCTTTTAATTGTTTTCTTGAAAAAATTCACCAGCGTATTGTGTTTTTTAGCGGCATAATCTTTCAATTGTTGGTTTTCAATTGTTCCTATTCCGGCTCTATAAAACAAATCTAAACTGGTTTGTAGTTTGAAAAAATTCACCAATTCGTTAACCGTATTTTCATTCAAAGTAATTTTTAG
The DNA here is from genome assembly GCA_031973615.1 of Flavobacterium sp. Classification (GTDB taxonomy): domain Bacteria; phylum Bacteroidota; class Bacteroidia; order Flavobacteriales; family Flavobacteriaceae; genus Flavobacterium. The sequence continues at coordinate 861 of DALYCS010000081.1, forward strand.
ATGACGCAATTTCCGTTCTAATAATTCTTTTCCTTCTTCCGCAATTTTCTTGGTGTTTTCGTTGAGAACATTTTTTATTTTATTTTTTGCTCTTGATGTGGTCACATAATCGAGCCATTGTGAGGTAGGTTTTTGATTGGGTGACGTGATAATTTCAACTTGATCGCCGCTGTTCAATACATGATTGAGGGGTACCAATTTACCATTCACTTTTGTGCCACGGGTTTTTACGCCAATTTCGGAGTGGATGCTAAAAGCAAAATCTAACGATGTAGCCCCTTTGGGTAGTGATTTGATTTCGCCTTTGGGTGTAAAGACATAGATTTCTTTAGCGTATAGGTTCAGCTTGAAATCTTCCACAAAATCAACGGCATTACTTGCCGAGTTTTCCAGGGCTTCTTTCAATTGATTAAGCCATATTTCCAACCCGTGCTCTTCTGTGGCGCCGTTTTTGTACTTATAATGTGCGGCATATCCTTTCTCGGCAATTTCATCCATTCGCTCGCTACGCACTTGAATTTCTACCCATCGCCCTTTCGGCCCCATCACAGTAATATGTAAAGCTTCATAGCCTGTTGATTTAGGAGATGAAATCCAATCACGCAATCGACTTGGCGAAGGGCGATAATGGTCGGTTACCACTGAATAAATTTTCCAAGCAAGGAATTTTTCATCATGAGAATTGGATTTGTAAATGATTCGTAGGGCAAATTTATCATAGACTTCGTCAAAACTTACCCCTTGATTTTTCATTTTTCTCCGAATCGAATAAATGGATTTCGGACGTCCTTTCATTGTGAATTCGATTCCTTCTTCTGTAAGCGAACTGCTTAATATTTCTGAAATGTTTTTGATATAACCGTCTTGTTCTTCTTTAGTTTCCTTGATTTTACTTACGATATCATTGTAAACGAGTGGCTCGGTATATTTCAGTCCTAAATCTTCTAACTGAGTTTTGATATTGTATAATCCCAATCGATGGGCAAGAGGGGCATAAATGTACAGTGTTTCTGAGGCAATTTTGGCTTGTTTGTAATCGGCCATGCTGCCCATGGTTTGCATATTGTGTAAACGGTCGGCAATCTTAATTAAGATCACTCGAACGTCGTCATTTAAAGTCAATAACATTTTACGGAAGTTTTCCGCTTGCATGGAAATTTCTTGATCGGTAATTACTTTGGAAATCTTAGTTAATCCTTCGACCAATTGTGCAATTTTGGGGTTGAACATTTTTTCAATGTCCTGCACGGTTATATCCGTATCTTCAACTACATCATGCATCAAAGCAGCAGCAATAGATGTAGCGCCCAAACCAATATCTCGTGCTACAATTTTAGCAACTGCAATGGGATGAAAAATATAAGCTTCTCCCGATTTTCTTCTTTGGTCTTTGTGGGCATCTACGGCAACATCAAAAGCTTTGCGTATGATTTTTTTGTCTTCTACGGAAAGTGTTTGATAACTAATACGCAAAAGTTCTTTGTATTCTTGTGCAATGGCTTTGTTCTCAGCTTCAATTTCTAATTCTGTCATACCTTAACTTTGATCAACTAAAAGTACGATTTTTTTTGAATTCTGCAAGGGAGAAAATAGAAAAAGTAGAAGGCTAAAACCCGCGTTGTCTTTTAGCTTCGAACAATAAAATAGCTGCCGCAACCGATACATTCATTGAATCGATGACACCTTGCATCGGTATGATGATGTTTTTGAAACTTTCGGTGCGCCATTTTTCAGACAAACCTGTAGCTTCTGTACCAACCACTAAAGCAGTGGGTGTAGAGAAGTTTTGTGTATGGTATTCAGTTGAATTTTGTAATGTAGCAGCAAATATTGAGATGTTATTTTCTTTCAAATAGGCAATAACTTCATCAGTAGTACCCACAGCAATTTGACGTGTAAATAAACAGCCAACACTGGAGCGCACAATATTTGGATTGTAAATATCGCTTTTTGGATTAGCGATGATTACGGCATCAATATTAGCGGCATCGGCTGTTCGTAGTATGGCTCCTACATTTCCGGGTTTCTCTAAAGATTCTCCCACCAAGATGAGTGGGTTTTTGGATAATTTCAAATCGGACAATCG
>DALYCS010000081.1:2956-6222 GCA_031973615.1 Flavobacterium sp.
CGATAGGCTAACTTTTGATAGACATCTTTTGATATTTCTATAATTTGATGTTCGGATTTTTTGATGCTTAGATTTTCAGAATATTCTGCTACATCTGGACAAATTAAAATCACGTCTACTTCATAACCGCCTTTTAGTGCCAATTCAATTTCGCGCTGGCCTTCTACCAAAAAAGTGCCCGTTTGCTTGCGAATCTTTGCTTTTTCTTGCAATTGAACGAGCGATTTTATGTACGGGTTTTGGACAGAAGTGATTTGTTTCATTGGTGCAAAATTGGAAGTCAAAAATACAAAAAAAGCCTCTCAATTACTGAAAGGCTTTCGGATTATTTTTTTTCTTGTTCAAATTTTCCTTTGTATCGGTCGTTGAGTTCGGTGTGGTGACTTTCCAAACTAATTTGTCGGCCATCAATAAAAGCCAAAGTAATCACATTTGATTTCATTTCTAATGCATCGCCTTCGGATAAAAATAGCGTGGCACTTTTTCCAGCTTCTAACGTCCCATAATTGCTATCTATTCCTAAGATCTTTGCCGTATTTCCAGAAATTAGCTGTAAGGCTTGCTCTTTGGTCAATCCCCAAGCAGCACAAGTTCCTGCATAAAATGGAAGGTTTCTGGTTTGCATACGTTCCATATCGCCTGCATTTTGTAACCCCACTAAAACACCTGCATCGACTAAAAATTTAGCGTTTTTATAGGGTAAATTCACATCTTCATCTTCTAATAATGGCAAATCATGAATGCGTTTGAGCAATACGGAAACATTGTTTTCTTTCAAAAGTTGAGCAACTTTAAAGGCATAATATCCCCCAACAATTACCATTTTCTGGATGTTGTTTTTCTTTTTAAATAATACAGCATCAATGATTTCTTTTTCGCCATTTGCATGTACATATAGGGTTTTTTCACCCGATTGCAACCCTTTCATGGCTTCAAAAGGCAAGTCTTTTTTATCGCTTTTACTATTTAAATAGGCAAACGAATTATCAAAATAAGTTTGAATTTCTTTGATTTGGGGTTCGTAGTTTTTATTCGACTCAATACCTCCTGGTTCAGCCCACCAACCGGCTCTAGAATAACTTTTGGGCCAGTTTAAGTGGATACCATCGTTTTCTTTAATCGTTGCATCTTCCCAATTCCAAGCATCCAATTGTACTATAGAAGAAGTGCCAGGAATGCGTCCGCCTCTCGGTGTTATTTGCGCTAACAACACTCCATTTGGACGCGTAGTTTCTACCAATTTTGATTCGGCGTTATAAGCAATAATACTTCTTACGTGTGGGTTGAATTCGCCGATTTCACTTTCATCATCAGAGGCGCGCACAGCATCAATTTCAACCAGTCCCAAAGTGGAGTTTGGAGCAATAAATCCAGGATAGATATGTTTGCCTGCGGCATCAATTACAATGTCATGTTTTGTGGGTTTCATGAGTGTAGCATCTCCAATGCTAGCAATTTTTCCATTTACTAATGATATTAGACTGTTTTCGATTACGTTTCCATTGCCCAAATGTGCTTTGGCTCCTAAAATCAAGATTGATTTGTTTTGTTTAGGTGCAGGTGTTTGTTGGGCAAACCCACACATAGAAATGAATACTAGAACGATATATTTTTTCATATTAATTGTATTTATAATGAGACTCTTTGCAAAATTCTCCTAAGGTGTCGCAGTGGTAGTGACCATTTTCTTTTTTCTTAGGTAATTGCGTTTTCATTCCTTTGTTTTTGGCGTCTAGCAGGGAATTGATCAATTCAGCACGTTCTTTTTGAATCGTAGCTAAATTTTCGGTTTCTTTTTCTAAATCGTAAAATATGATACCATCCACCAGTGTTTTTTCTGCACGGGTATAAATGGATAGGGGACTATCCGACCATAAAACAATATCGGCATCTTTACCCACTTTTATACTTCCAATACGATGATCCATTTGAAGAATTTTTGCTGGATTTAAGGTAACAAAATTCCAAGCTTGTTCCTCGGATACATTTCCATATTTAACAGTTTTAGCGGCTTCTTGATTTAAGCGACGTGACATCTCGGCATCATCAGAGTTAATAGAAACCGTTACACCTTCGTTCATCATGATTGCGGCATTGTAAGGAATGGCATCGTTGACTTCATATTTATACGCCCACCAATCGGCAAAAGTGGATCCGGCTACTCCATGAGCTGACATTTTATCGGCTAATTTATACCCTTCTAAAATGTGGGTAAAGGTTTGGATTTTGAATTGGTAGCGCTCGGCTAATTTCATCAACATATTAATTTCTGATTGCACATACGAGTGGCACGTTATGAATCGTTTTTTGGCTAATATTTCGCCGATAACTTCCATTTCCGTATCAAATCGAGGCATTGCTTTGTTTTTGTTTTTTCCGGATTTATAAGCGTCCCATTCGTTTTTATATTCTATTGCTCGAGTGAAATAATCCTCATACACTTGTTCTACCCCCATACGAGATTGTGGGAAACGATTGCGCGCATAATCACCCCAATTGGATTGTTTTACATTTTCGCCTAAAGCAAATTTGATGTATTTAGGGGCATCTTTGACCAACATTTCGTCGGGAGCATAACCCCATTTTAATTTTATGAACGCAGCACGACCTCCAATAGGATTAGCAGAACCGTGCAATAAGTTGGCAGATGTAACTCCTCCGGCTAAATTGCGATAAATATTAATATCTTCAGAGTTTACCACATCTTCTATAGTAACTTCAGCTGACGAATTTTGACCGCCTTCGTTTACTCCATTTGAAATGGCAATGTGCGAATGTTCATCTATGATTCCCGCCGTAAGGTGTTTTCCTGTTCCGTCAATTACTTTCAAACCAATAGTGGGTAGGTTTTTGCCTATTTTACTAATTTTTCCATTTTGAATGAGTACATCAACTTCTTTGAGTATGCCCTCTTTTTCGCCTGTCCAAACCGTTACGTTTTGGAACAATAGGCTTTCTTGTTTTGGTTTTTCAGTCGCTCCAAACGCTAAATTAGGATAGGTAACAGCATACATGTTTGGGATTTTAGGCGTATCTTTTTTATCCTCTTTTTTATCCTCTGTTAGTTTTGTTTCTTTTTTAATGGCAGACCAAGTGGTTTCATTTCCGTTTTCCAAAACCGCTTTTCCTTGCATTGTTTGGTTGCTCCATGTTCCTGAAAGGCGCACAAAATTAGCTTTGGTGGTATCTTGATTTTTAATCACCAAATTGATCCATGGATCATTAAATTGGATTTTGGTTCCAAAAGTAATACTGTCTTTTACTGC
>DALYCS010000081.1:6232-7698 GCA_031973615.1 Flavobacterium sp.
TTCAATTTTTAAGTCAAATGTTTGGTTGTTAAACGTCAATTCGTAGTTGCCTCTAATATCGGTAGGGTTTAGTTTGGTAATGATATTTCTTTCGCCTTGTACCCAATTTTCCATAATTTCAGTGTTATCTTCAAAAAGATCTCCAGAAGTAATAATGAAATTGGCTAATTTACCTTTAGCGATCGAGCCAATATTATCAAATTGATTGATGAGTTTTGCAGGATTTTCGGTTAAAGCTTGGAGTGCTTTTTCTTTCGGTAATCCATACAAAACAGCTTTTTTTAAATTGGAAAGAAAGGATTTGGGTTCTTTAAGATCAGCCGCTGTGATAACAAAAGGAATATTGTTTTCGGCAACTATTTTCAAATTAAATGGCGCTTGGTTCCAAAATTTAAGATCACTTACACTCACTTGCTGCGCTAAATAAGGATCGGTAACATCATACGCTTCAGGAAAGTTGATAGGGATAATAAATGTGGCATTAGTTTTTTTGATTTCGTCTATACGTTCAAATTCATTACCACTTCCTTTAATTAGGTATTTTACGCCAAATTCATCACCTAATTTATCGGCTCTTAACGCATTTAATTTATCACCAGCATTAAAAATTTGTACTAGATTTTTATTTCTATTGAACGCTTCTAATGAGAAATCTTTTGTATGGCTACTACCTTGCGCATACCATTTTGCATCGTGAAATACTTGACGAATCAGAGCCATACTTCCCATCATAGATGAAGGATAACTTTGCTTCGTAAATTTACTTCTGCTGAACGTAAAGTGTTGCGATATTTTTTCTTTTAGAATCCGTTTAGCATCAGTAGCTTTGTCGTTTAATGTCCAAAAGAGACCTGTTCCAGCAATTACGCCATCGTTGTGGTGACTGACTACAGCGCCAAAACCAATTCCGCGAAGATTAGCTGCGTTTTTTTCATCATAGCCAATGTTTTCATAGGCATTATATTCGGGTTTGATGTGGTCATTCCAATAATAGCCTTCACGATTGGTGTCGTATTGTGGTGTAAAATTTCCATTGGGTCTGGCGTTGGGCTTATTGATGCCAAATTCACTATACAATTCAATAAATGAGGGATAAATGATTTTCCCTTTTGCATCAATCAATTCGGTGCCTTTAGGCAGTACAATGGCAGTGCCAACTTCGACGATTTTATTTTCTTTAATCAGCAATGTTGCATTTTCGATTTTTTGCGTTGCTGAAAGATAAATGGTGGCATTTTGAATGGCGGTATGATTTTTAAAGCTTTGTTTTACTCCATCATTTTTTGGAAAATACTCTTGTGCATGAAAGGTAAAACTCACTAAAAATAGGAGCCATAACGATAAATATCTCATTGTAATTAATTTTAGTACTGGCTAAAGATAAAAATTATCTTTAATAAAATCTTCTTCTAAAATAATTTAACAAAATTCGATAGCGGTTTTGAAAGCATTAAAAGCAAAACTAA
>DALYCS010000082.1:0-7514 GCA_031973615.1 Flavobacterium sp.
AATTAGTTTTTCCACCTCTATATCGCACAGTAAACAATTTTTATACAACTATTCCACACGCGACGTAACCCGAAATCAAAGTTTCAACATTACATCCTTATCGGTGGGTATTGCTAAACGTTTAACAGTTCCAGATGATTACTTCGTGCTATCTCAAGCGATATCTTTTCAATATTATGACTTGAACAACTACAATACAGGTTTGTTTACATTTGGAAATGGTGCTTCAAGAAATTTAGCATATACTATTGGTTTGTCTCGTAACAGTAAAGGAATCAACCCTATTTACCCTACACAAGGTTCAGAATTTAGTATTTCCGGTAAATTTACGTTACCTTATTCTTTGTTCAATGGGATCGATTATAAAAATTTAGGTGAATTAGCGGCTTATAAAAAGAGAGCAACTGCAGATGGATTTGCTCCCGATGGAAGTAATTATCCAGCCGGTTCATATTTAAATGCTGAAGGCTATCCTGTTACCAATCCAGCTGATGCTGCTGCAGACCCCGCCAAAGTAGACCAGAAAAAATACAATTGGTTAGAATATTATAAAATTAAATTCAAAGCCGATTGGTATACTCGTATTTGGGATAAATTAGTATTGCGTTCATTAGGCGAATTTGGTTATATGGGTGCATATAATAATGATAGAGGTTTAGTTCCATTCGAACGTTTCTATTTAGGTGGAGATGGGCTAGCCAATTTTGCACTGGATGGTAGAGAAGTTATTCAGCTGAGAGGTTATCCAAACAACTCATTATCTTCAACGGATGGAGGAACTGTCTATAACAAATTCTCTTTAGAGTTGCGTTATCCAATTACTCTAAATCAATCTGCTTCCATTTATGCGTTGAGCTTCTTAGAAGCTGGTGCAGCTTACAATGAATTTAAAGATTATAATCCGTTCAAATTACAACGTTCTGCCGGTATTGGATTACGTGTGTTCATGCCTGCCTTTGGATTATTAGGTATTGATTTTGCACATGGATTTGATGCCATTCCAGGAGAAAGTATAAAAAGTGGTTGGCAAACCCACTTTATTATTGGACAACAATTTTAAAGATAGTTAATAGTTTTTTATTATTTTCGTGAAAATATTTTGATATTTGTTGCGTTAGTGAAGTAGTTTAATCGTGAAGCGTGCTTTATTAACAATCAACAAAACAACCGTTATGAAAAAAATAGTAGTATTCCTTTTTTTCTTCTCAATTATAGCTCCTGCTCAAACAGCTAAAGGAGTTAAAATTGGTTATATTGACATGGAATATATATTGGAAAAAGTTCCAGATTATGCAGAAGCTCTCAATCAGTTAGAGCAAAAAGCACAAAAATGGAAACAAGAAATTGAGACCAAAAGAACAGCGCTTACCACATTAAAAGAAAGTTTAAAAACCGAACGTATCCTTTTAACAAAAGAATTAATTGAAGAACGCGAAGAAGAAATTGCCTATTTTGAAAAAGAATTATTGGAGTTTCAAGAGAAAAAATTTGGTCCAAAAGGCGATTTAATTATACAAAAATCCGTTTTAGTTAAACCTATTCAAGATCAAATATTTACCATAGTACAGGATGTAGCTGAACAAAGAAAGTATGATTTTGTTTTTGATAGAGCTTCAGATATTACAATGCTTTTTGCCGACAAAAAACACGATATCAGTGATTATGTTGTAAAAAAACTAACTTCTTCGCAAAAAAGGGAAGAAATGAGCAGAAAGCAATTAAAAGCTTTAGAAGCCAAAGAAGCGCTTGAAGAGGCTAAAGAAGCTCAAGATGCTAATCCGGCAATTGCCGAACGCCAAAGACTGTTGGATGAAAAAAAAGCAGCTCGTGAAAAATTAATGGAAGAACGCCAAAAAGCCAATGAAGAGAAAAAAGCTTTGGCAGCAGAAAAAAGAAAAAAATTATTGGAAGAAAAGGAAGCTAAGAAAAATGGCACAGTAATTGAAAAAGAAGCTCCGAAAGAAGCTGTTAAAACTGAAAAAGTAGTTACTCCAGAAACAGACAAAACAACTTCAACTGAAAAGAAATTAACACCTGAAGAAATAAAACAAAAGGCAGTTGATCAACGCAATAAAAAAATTGAAGAACGCAAAAAAGCGTTAGACGAGAAAAAGAAAAAGATGGCAGAAGAAAGAGCTGCAGCAATGAAAGCAAAAGAACAAAAAACAGAAACAGAGAAAAAAGAGTAAATAACCTAAATTAAATTAAAAAAATGAAACAATTAAAAACGTTAGCCATCGTAGTTATACTTTTTATCGGAACACAAGTATCGGCTCAAACTAAAGTAGCTCATATCGATGTTCAAGCTTTAATGACTTCTATGCCAGAAATGAAAACGGCTCAAGATCAATTAAAGAAAATTCAAGAAACGTATGACAAAGATTATAAAAACATGGTGACTGAATACCAAACAAAATTGCAAAAATATGAGCAAGAATCAGCTACTGCAGGTGATGCATTAAACGAAACACGCTCAAAAGAAATGCAAGATATGGGAGCTCGCATCCAACAATTTCAACAAACAGCTCAAAAAGAATTAGGTCAAAAAGAAGTTGACTTATTGAAACCAATTATGGAAAAAGCGCAAGCTGCTGTTAAAAAAGTTGCTAAAGCAAAACAAATAACCTACGTATTAGATGCAACTGCTGGTAGTGGTGTAATCGTTGCTGATGGTGAAGATTTATTGGTAGCAGTTAAAAAAGAATTAGGATTCTAATTCGCCCGAATAATTTTATAAAAAACGGCTCAAACCTAATTGGATTGAGCCGTTTTTTTTTATTTTTGTTGTTATGAACAATTCAGATCCAATAGGTTTATTTGATTCAGGTATTGGCGGCACTTCCATTTGGAGAGAAGTACATGCGTTGTTACCCAACGAAAACACAATATATCTTGCCGATAGTATGAATGCTCCTTATGGCTTAAAATCAAAAGAAGAAATCGTCTTTTTAAGCGAAAAAAATACGGAGTTATTGCTCGAACAGAATTGTAAATTAATTGTGGTGGCTTGTAATACTGCTACTACAAATGCCATAAAAGAGTTAAGAGCCAAATACAATGTCCCTTTTATTGGGATTGAACCCGCGATCAAACCTGCTGCATTACAGTCAAAAACACAAACAATTGGAATATTAGCTACAAAGGGGACCCTTAACAGCACATTATTTCATGAAAACGTAGCCAAACATCCAGATGTGAAAATCATGGAACAAATAGGTCACGGGCTGGTTCAATTGATTGAAAAGGATGCCATGGAGTCTAATGAAATGGAAGAATTGCTCAAATCTTATTTACTACCAATGGTAGCAAAAAATATTGATTACTTAGTATTAGGCTGCAGTCATTACCCCTATTTGATTCCGCAAATCAAGAAAATTATTCCATCCACAATTAAAATCATAGATTCTGGAGAAGCAGTCGCGAAACAGACAAAGAAAATATTGGAAGAACAACAATTGCTAAATACGTCAAATAGTAACCCAAGTTCCGTATTTTACACCAACAGCAATACAGACGTATTAAAAAAGATTTTATATCCTATAGCATCTATATTCTATAAAAATTTCTAACATTATTCTTGGTCCTTAAACCAACCCGAATACATTACGTAATTATTTGAAATACGCTCTATTTCTCCTGCAAAATCACTTTGATCAATGTCTTTTACTTTTTTTGCAGGAACTCCAGCATAAATACAACCGGATTCGACAACTGTATTTTGAGTAATCACGGAGCCCGCAGCAACAATAGAATTACTTTCTATGACGCAATTATCCATTACAATCGCACCCATTCCAATTAACACATTATCTTTAATAATACAACCGTGCACAATAGCATTGTGTCCAATAGAAACATTATTACCAATTATAGTTGGGTGTTTTTGATACGTACAGTGTATGACCGCACCATCTTGAATGTTTACTTTATCACCTATATGTATTGAATTTACATCACCACGAATAACTGCATTAAACCAAACACTACAATTGGATCCGAATACAACATCACCTACAATAGTTGCATTTTCTGCCACATAACAATCGGTTGGGATTTGTGGATATTTCCCGTTTACTTCTTTAATCAGCATGTTTTACTTTTAAAAAAAATGTCCCGATAAATCGGGACATATTGACACTATATATCGTATTAATTTACTGCAGGACAGTTACAATCATATTCTTTATCTCTGCAGAAAATATTCATTCCCAATGTTATTTGATGAAAACCGGCGTTGTCAAATTTTACATCACCCATGATGTGAGAATAGGTATAAGAGAACATGTATTTGTCGTAGTTAAGCCCAACAATAGGAGTTATCCATTGTAATTTTTGCTCTTGTAAGCCACTTCCACTCACATATTGTGCACCATCAAAACTTCTTCTATATGACAAGCCACCCCACAGTTTTCCAAACTCAAGTTCTTTATAAACTTTTAAGTTCAAATCGATCGCTTTTTCTTTGGTTTCTGAAGTATATTGCAACATGAAAGAAGGCTCAAACAATAAATCATCATCATCTCCAAAGACCGCCCCAGCACTCCATAAATACTTGCTCAGATTATCCGACTCAAAACCTTCTGAATACAATTCTCTACGTTGATTCGCTAAAAAATTCTTAATTGTAAAATGCGTAAAGAAATCCATATAATGGTAAGAAACTCCTAGATCCACATTAAAATAAGCGTCTTTTTGAATAACCCCAGGAACAATTACAGGATCAAAACCTGTAAAATCAGTTCCATCCAAAGTAGACTGAATAAAAGCGGCACTTACACCAAAAGACAATTGATTTAGATCAATAGTACTTCTAGAAAACCGTAAATGATGTGCATAGGTTAACTTACCACCTCTTTGTGAGTGGTATCCATTTTTGTCGTTGAAAACTATCATTCCGATACCTGAAGTTCCATCTTCATCTAAAGCAGTATTGAAACTCATGGTTTGTAAAGCGGGAGCATCTTCTTGACCAAACCATTGCTGACGGCCAGTAAGTCTTATTTTACCACAATTCGCTGCACCTGCCATTGATGGATGGATTAGATAATAGTTGTCCGACAAATAATCGGAATAAACAGCAACACCTTCTTGCGAATAGGTAAATTGCGCAACTAAAAATGCTACAACAAAAAAACTCTTTTTAAAATTCATCCTTGGTACCTAATTATATGATAATGAGACTTAATTTCTATATTTAATTACTATTGAAAAAGAATTCAAATTATATCAACCGTTTTCTTTTTTAGCGTAATGGTCAAAGATATAAATTTTGTGTTTTAATTGTATCTTTATTTTAAAATATTCTTACAATTGAGGTAAAAAATTAAAGCTCATAACGATTCCATATTTCATTTTTTATTTATTATTGAAAATCAAATAGATACAAAATAAAATCAAACAATACTAACAAAATTATTTCACTTTTGATTGAGCTAATGAGGAAAATGTATGTCCTAATTTGTGTTAATTGCTTTCATTCCTTTTAAGCAATAGTTAATTTTAATGTAAAAAAGTAAATATTTTCAAAAGCCATCTATTTGTTATTATCTTTGCCTAAAACAAAAATAAAATGCAAATAATAGCTATAAAACCCACCAACAATCCTTCCATAATAAAATTTGAATTTGACGAATTCATTGTTCGAACGGACAATTTTGAATTCAAAAATATTGATGAAACACAAGCATCACCCTTGGCCAAACAATTGTTCTTTTTACCCTTTGTTAAAACCGTTTACATCTCGGGTAATTTTATTGCCATAGAAAAATTTTCGATTGTAGAGTGGGAAGATGTTCAAGATGAAGTGGCCGAACAAATTGGCGATTTCATCAATAAAGGAGGCAAAATAGTAATTATTGAAGAATCTACAAATAAAAAAATCCCCGTAACGGTCTATGCGGAGACTACACCAAATCCGGCTGTATTGAAATTTGCATGCAATAAATTAATGACCAAAACACCAATAGAGTTTAAAAACATTGACGAGACCGCAGCATCACCTTTAGCTAAAGAACTTTTTACCTTTCCATTTGTAAAGGAAGTTTTTATAGATGAAAATTATGTTTCCATTACCAAATTTGCCGTTACGGAATGGGACGAAATTACCCTTGAATTGAGAACATTCATTAAAGGTTTTATTGAAAACGGAGGAACTATCATTGATGAAACGGCAATTGTAAAAACAGACAATCATCAAAAACAGCAAGAAAGTTATTTTGAAAATTTGGACGTAACCTCGCAACAAATTATCAACATCATTGAAGAATATGTAAAACCGGCCGTGCAAAGTGATGGCGGAAATATTGTATTTGAATCCTTTGACCCAGTTGACAAAAGAGTAAAAGTAGTGCTTCAAGGCGCTTGTAGCGGTTGCCCCTCTTCTACTTTTACTTTAAAAAACGGTATTGAAAACATGTTGAAAGACATGCTCAAAGACCCTAATATCAAAGTTGAAGCCATTAATGGTTAATAACAATTTAAAAATATTTAACTTTAAGCGTTCGAATTGAGCGCTTTTTTTATGAATGAATTATACCTAGAATCCAGTCCGTATTTATTACAACATGCCCGCAACCCTATTTTTTGGAAAGCGTGGAATGAAGACACTTTGGCTACTGCTCAAAAAGAGCATAAACTTATTTTGATTAGTATTGGTTATGCTGCTTGCCATTGGTGCCATGTGATGGAACACGAATGTTTTGAAGATCAAGAAGTAGCCGATTTAATGAATACCCATTTTGTCTCAATAAAAGTAGATAAAGAAGAACGTCCCGATGTGGATGCGATATATATGAAGGCTCTCCAAATGATGACCGGTCAAGGCGGATGGCCCTTAAACATTGTTTGTTTACCCGATGGTCGTCCTATTTGGGGAGCCACCTATGTCAATAAATCAAATTGGATGGAAGCCTTACTCCAATTGGCCCAATTATACCAGAATAATCCAATAAAAGTAATTGAATACGCTGAAAAAATGAAGGAAGGGTTGCATACCCTGGGCATGGTTACACACAATACACTTTCGGATGAATACCCGTTTGAGAACATTCATCTCCATATAGAAAAATGGAAAAAAAGTTTTGATTTGGAATTTGGAGGATATTCCAGAGCACCAAAATTCATGATGCCTACTAATTTAGACGCACTTCAATATTATGGACACTTGTATCAGGATGCCTCGATAACAAATCATGTTGATTTGACCTTAACTAAAATGGCATATGGCGGATTATTTGATACCCTAGGTGGTGGATTTTCACGTTATTCGGTTGACCTGAAATGGCATGTACCGCACTTTGAAAAAATGTTGTATGATAATGCCCAGTTAATTTCAGTCTACGCTGATGCATACAAAAGAAGCCATAATCCGCTTTATAAAATAACAATTGAAAAAACCATTGCGTTTGTAGAACTAGAACTAAGGGATCCAAATGGTGGCTTTTATGCCTCAATAGATGCCGATAGTTTAGATGCTCATCAACAAATGACTGAGGGAGCTTTTTATGTTTGGAAAA
>DALYCS010000083.1:0-7513 GCA_031973615.1 Flavobacterium sp.
AATTTCAGGCAAAACGACCTTGCCGTACCGCACGTTCAATTCGGTTAACCCATATTTTTTAGTTTGTACATTATAGTAGGTCTCCAAACTAGGTGTTGCACTTCCTAACAAGACTTTAGCTTGATGCTGTTTTGCCAATACAATGGCAGCATCACGAGCATGATAACGAGGTGCTGGATCATTTTGCTTATAGGTAGGTTCGTGTTCTTCATCAACTATGATGCACCCCAAATTACTAAATGGCAAAAACAAAGCACTTCGAACCCCTACTACCACTTTTGCTTTTGGAGACTGTTCCAATACTTGATTCCATACTTCTATACGTTCGTTATTGGTATATTTAGAATGAAAAACGGCAACTTCATTACCAAAATAGGCCGTTAATCGTTGAACCAATTGTGTTGTTAGGGCAATTTCAGGCAATAAAAACAATACTTGCTTGCCTTGTTGCACATAGTATTCTAAAAGTTTGATGTAGATTTCTGTTTTACCTGAGGCGGTAATCCCATGCAATAAATTCACATCAAAATGGTTCAAATTTTGTTGAATTGACTCATACGCTTCTTGCTGTGGTGCACTCAATATAAATTGGCTGTCGGTTGCTTGATCAAAAACCACACGATCGTGAGCAATATAATACTCCTCAAAAATTAATTTATCGACTAACGATTTAATGATAGTGGAAGAAATCCCAGAAGATTCTATTAGTTGCTTAACCGAAATTGGATTTTTATCTTGTGCATGCAATTGGAAATAGTGCAAAACCAATTCACGTTGGCGTTTCGCACTCGATAATTCTTTAAGCAATTCGGCTAGCTTATCCGGCTGTAAATAGGCTTCCTGTAATTTTATATAACGGACCAATTTAGGCTTGTATTGTTCTGAAATTTCTTCTTGCAACACCAGAGCGCCTTTGGCAAGTAAATTATTAATGATAGGAAACACCGTCTTCTTGCCTAAAATTTTTATCACATCTTGAATCGTAATCGAAGATTGGGACTGTAAAGCTTCTAGAATCAAATACTCATCGTCTTTTAATTCGGAAAAATCGACTGTTGCATTTTCTTTGGCTGAAATTTGGGTTTCACTTTCCAAGATATATCCCGAGGGCAAAGCGCTTCTAAACACCTCACCTAAGGAGCACATATAATAAGAAGCTATCCATTTCCAGTGTTCGATTTGAAAAGCATTTACTACAGGCTGTTCGTCTAAAATTTGATGAATTTCTTTGGCTTCATAGAGTTGCGGTGGTATGTTGTTTTTATCCAAGACCAAAGCGGTCAGGATTTTTGTTTTCCCAAAAGGCACTGCAACGCGCATTCCAATTTGAATGTAATTGAATTCTGCTTCTGAAACTTGGTAGGTGAACGTCTTTGAAACCGCTAAAGGCAAGACCACTTCAATAAAATACAACATAGAACAAATATAGTTTGAAAAAAAGAATAGAAAAAAGAAAACCGAAAAAAGAAATTCGATTCTTTACAAATCAAACCTGTAGAATAAAAAAAGCGCTCTCGAATGAGAACGCTTCTTTGTATTGCTGTAATACTGAAATTATTTACCTAACATCGCTGATTTTAAATCAGCATCGGCTGGCTTGTCACACAACCAAATTCCGAATAATGCTCTTTTGAAATCATAGCCTTCAATGGTTCCTTTTTTAGCACCATTTTTATAAACTACAACGCCTTCATTTGGAACATTAATAATAACAAAGGCATCACCTTTTTTAATCTCTTCTTTGAAAAATCCTTTGAATTTGTCAATTTTAGCTTTTAAAGATGCTGTTTTATTTCCTGTTGCATTTTCAAAACCTTCATTGATTGCAGTTATCATCTTATCTGTTGAAATCATTCCTGAAATGATATTCAATTTAATAGCTGCCGCATCTTTACTATCTATGATTTCTTTTGCATTAGAAGTCTTTTTTGGTACATATAAAGAACCTACATATAAATCAATCCACATTTTTTCTCTAATACCAGCCCCGTTTAATACTAAACTTTCTCCTTCTAATGACATTTTACCGTCAACCTTAACCCCAGCCACTGTTACTTGTGCATTTGCCGAAAATACAGTTGCAACAAGAACTAAAAAAGTAATAAATAGTTTTTTCATAATAAATAGTTTTTTAATTTTTGCTAAGATATAAATTTTTTCTTTTCAATTTTGAAATAGTTGCGTTCAATTCAAACCCCAATAATAAAACCATACAGTTGATCCAAATGTAAAACATCAATACCAACAACGTACCTATTGAACCATATAATTCGTTATAACGCGCAAATTTTTCCACATATACTCCAAAAATATATGACGATACGACAATCAATAATGTGGTCAAAACCGCTCCATAACTTATGAAGGAAATTTTATAGGTTTCTTTGGTTCCAAACTTATAAAGTATCGATGTGGTAATCAATATCATTAGTATCAAAAATCCGTAACGGCTCCATTCAATAACAGCTACATCAGCTATATAGCCATGAATATTAATTTTTTGTATCATAACCTCAGCGATTACAATAGCCGATACTGTTAAAATTAACAGCAATGACAACAATAAAGAAAGCGCTAATGCGATAAAATATTGTTTGAAAAATCCGCGTGTTATGGTTATATGTGCCGACATTTCGAAGCCTCCTAAAACGGCATTCACACCATTGGTCATCAACAATATCGACAGAATAAACCCAGAAGAAAGCAACCCTTGATGGCTATTGTTCATGATATCATTAATAATTTGTGCAATGGCATCATACGTATTCGGCGGAACACCTTCGGCCACAAATTGCAGAAAATCTTTTTGGAAGTTTTCTAGAGGGATGTAAGGAATTAAATTCAAAATAAATAACGCAAAAGGAAATAAGGCCATAAAAAAACTAAAAGCAACTGCACTGGCTCTGTAGGAAAATGCGCCTTTAAATATGCCAATCACATAGAGTTCTAAAATATCATATAGAGAAAGCCCTTCCAAAGAAGCTAGTTTGATCGTTTTTCCAAAAGCGACCAATTGCCTAACAACAGGAATTGAATTGAGCTTATTTTCTATTTCTTCTGACATTTATTCGATTGCTTTTAAACTCAAATCCATATTATAAATTGAATGCGTTAAGGCACCAGACGAAATATAATCGACACCACATGCAGCATAGTGTTGAATGGTATTTTCATTGATATTTCCCGAAGATTCCGTAAAACAAGCTGTTCCAATCATGGCTACTGCCTTTTTTGTAGTCTCATAATCAAAATTATCCAATAGAATTCGATGGACGCCGCCGGCATCTAATATTTGTTGCACTTCATTCAAATCACGCGCTTCCACAATGATTTTCAAATCCTTATTATGTTCTGTTAAATAACACTTTGTTTTTGCTATAGCCTCTGGAATTCCACCTGCAAAGTCAATATGATTATCCTTCAGCATGATCATGTCATATAACGCAAAACGATGATTTTCTCCACCTCCTATCTTTACCGCCCATTTTTCAATAGCTCGTATACCAGGAGTAGTTTTTCGGGTATCTAAAATTTTTGTTTTTGTACCTTGTAATAAGTTTGCAAAATGTTTGGTTTTGGTAGCAATAGCACTCATGCGCTGCATGGCATTCAAGACCAAACGTTCGGCTTTTAATATGGATTGCGAACTTCCTGAAACCAAAAACACAACGTCTCCTTTTTTTACCTCTTCACCATCCGTAATCATTACTTCCATAACTAGTTTGGCATCTACATAATTGAATATCATTTTTGCGAATGCAACTCCCGCAATAACACCCTCGTCTTTAACCAATAATTTTGCTTTACCTTGAGCAGAGGCAGAAATACAAGCTAACGAACTGTGATCGCCATCGCCCACATCTTCTCGAATGGCATTTGCTATTATTATTTCCAATTCTTTTTGAAATTGTGCTGCTGAAATCATATAAACTAAATTGAATCGCTAAGATACTAAATCCTTTGTGGTTTTCTAAATTTCCTTTTAAAAACAAAAACTCCCAGATGAATCTGAGAGTTTCCTATTTATAGTGATTGTAATTTGTATTACGATAAAGCTGCTTTTACTTGATCCGCTGCTTCTTGGAATTGCACGGCAGATAAAATTGGCATGCCTGAATTATCGATTAATTCTTTTGCAATTTCTGCGTTAGTACCTTGTAAACGAACAATGATAGGCACTTTGATTTCATCTCCCATATTTTTGTAAGCATCAACAACACCTTGAGCAACACGATCACAACGAACGATACCACCAAAAATATTGATTAAAATAGCTTTAACATTTGGATCTTTTAATATAATACGAAAAGCAGTTTCAACACGTTTTGCATCAGCTGTTCCACCTACATCTAAGAAATTTGCAGGTTCAAAACCAGCATATTTAATTAAATCCATAGTAGCCATTGCTAAACCAGCACCATTAACCATACAACCTACAGTACCGTCAAGATCTACATAGTTCAACCCTACTTCTTTGGCTTCTACTTCTATAGGATTCTCCTCATTAATATCGCGCATTTCAGCATATTTTGGTTGTCTGTATAACGCGTTATCATCGATATTTACTTTTGCATCAACTGCTAATATTTTATCGTCTGACGTTTTAAGTACTGGGTTAATTTCAAACATAGACGCGTCTGAACCAATATACGCATTGTATAAAGAATCGATGAATTTTACCATTTCTTTAAACGCATTTCCAGAAAGGCCTAAATTAAAAGCTACTCTTCTTGCTTGAAATCCTTGCAATCCTACAGCAGGATCAATTTCTTCTGTAAAGATTAAGTGTGGTGTATGTTCTGCTACTTCTTCAATATCCATACCCCCTTCTGTTGAGTACATAATCATATTGCGACCAGTAGCTCTATTCAATAAAACAGAAACATAAAATTCTGATGTTTCACTTTCTCCAGGATAATATACATCTTCAGCAATTAATACTTTGTGAACTTTTTTTCCTTCTGGTGGAGTTTGTGGAGTAATCAACTGCATTCCGATGATTTGTCCTGAAATTTCAGTTACTTGATCTAAATTTTTAGCCAATTTAACGCCTCCGCCTTTACCTCTACCTCCAGCATGAATTTGTGCTTTTACAACGTACCAACTCGTACCAGTTTCCGCTGTTAATTGTTTAGCTGCGGCTACTGCTTCCTCTGGGTTGTTTGCTACAATTCCACGTTGTACGCGTACTCCATAACTTGCTAAGATTTCTTTACCTTGATATTCGTGTATGTTCATAATAATTATGCGTTTTTCTTGTTTTAAAAAGTGTCACAAAAATAACAAAGTAATTTTTTTCAGTTTAATTTGGGAATTTGATATACATATTTAACCTCAAAAGCAGAATTTCAAAAAAGAATATTGTTATTTTTAAAACATTTTGTTATATTTTGTTAAAAAATGTTTTAAAAATTGCATCAACAAAAAAATGATATACTTTTGCATCAAATAAAAATAAAATGAAACCGGAAGATTTAGAACAATTAGCAACAGAATTTGGGAGTCCATTATATGTTTACGATGCAGAAAAAATAGCTTTTCAGTACAACCGACTACACACTGCCTTCAGCAAAGTTGAACGATTTAAAATTCACTATGCAGTAAAGGCCTTGTCCAATGTTTCAGTGTTGCATTATTTAAAAAGTTTAGGCTCTGGATTAGATACTGTTTCTTTGCAAGAAGTACAACTTGGCCTACACGCTGGTTTTAATCCGCAAAATATAATATACACCCCCAATGGAGTCTCCTTAGAAGAAATTGAAGAAGTGGCGCAATTGGGAGTCCAAATCAATATAGACAACTTGTCAATTTTAGAGCAATTTGGCACAAAACACCCAAATATTCCCGTTTGTATTCGAATCAATCCACATGTTATGGCGGGTGGAAATGCAAATATTTCCGTCGGACATATTGATAGTAAATTTGGAATTTCGATACATCAATTACCACATATTTTGCGTATAATTAAAAACACAAAAATGCATATTAACGGCATCCACATGCATACGGGTTCGGATATTTTAGACGTGGAAGTGTTTTTGTATGCTGCCGAAATTTTATTTGAAACCGCCAAAAATTTTACTGCATTGGATTTTATTGATTTTGGTAGTGGGTTCAAAGTACCCTACAAAAAAGGCGATATTGAAACCAATGTGGAAGAATTTGGAAAAAAACTAACGAAACGTTTTCTAGCGTTCGAAAAAGAATATGGTCGACCATTAACCTTAGCTTTTGAACCTGGAAAATTTTTAGTCAGCGAGGCCGGTTATTTCTTGGCAAAAGTGAATGTGGTAAAACAAACTACTTCAACCGTTTTTGCAGGAATTGATTCAGGATTCAATCATTTGATTCGTCCAATGTTATATGGAGCGCAACATCATATTGAAAATATATCTAATCCAAAAGGAAAAGAACGCTATTACTCGGTAGTAGGCTATATCTGCGAAACTGATACTTTTGGGAGCAACCGTAAAATTGCTGAAATTCACGAAGGAGATATACTGTGTTTTAGAAATGCTGGTGCGTATTGTTTCTCAATGGCATCGAATTACAACTCACGACTAAAACCAGCGGAAGTATTATGGAAAGACGGAAAAGGTCACTTAATCAGAGAACGCGAAACGTTTGATGATATTTTGAGAAATCAAGTAATGATTGAAGTATAAACACGATTTTCACGAATGAAAACGAATAAAAAAGCATCAAATTTTAGTTTGATGCTTTCATAGTTATTTGTTTAAAACCTCCAACAATACCTTGCCATCTGAACTATTTGGCATGGTGATTTTTAGCATTTGGGTAACTGTTGGAGCAATTTGTGTGATTTCTTTTCTGTCGTGGGTTTGACCGCTTTTAATGTTCCAACCAAAGAAAATTAAAGGAACATGCGTATCATAAGCATAAGGTGAACCATGCGTGGTTCCAGTTGCTGAATACTCTACATAACCGGGTTTGAAAATTATAACAAGTTCACCGTTTTGTGTTGGGTCATATCCTTTTGAAATGAAATTCAAATAGTAATCACTTGCGTTTGCATGGGCTACTTCTTCTTCGGTATAAACTCGTTTAATGAAATCCTGCTTTTGTAAATAATCTTTGAAGGCTTGTTTTACTTCTTGCACATTCAATCCTTTAGATTTGATTTTCGCTTTATCCAAAAACACATTATAATTGGAATAGTTTAACAACACATCTTCACCATATACTTTCTCAGAAAAATCTTTCAAGTCTTTTTGAATGTTCTTATAATTGATGTTGTTACATTTTCGGCTCCTGCGTGATCTGCCGTCAAGAAAACCAAGTAATTTCCTTTACCAACGGTTTTGTCTAGATACATTAATAAATCGGCAATGGTTTCATCTAAACGCAAATAGGTATCTTGCAATTCAATCGAACGCGGTCCTAAAACATGCCCCACATAATCGGTTGATGAGAAACTAAGTGCTAAAAAATCAGTGATTTGGTCTTTACCCAGACTTTCAAACTCAATGGCTTTTTTTGCAAAATCGACTAA
>DALYCS010000084.1:0-7196 GCA_031973615.1 Flavobacterium sp.
ATGAATTTGTAGGGATACGGAAATCCGTTTGCAGTAGAATTAACATTGAAATGACTGCCAATAAAATTGAAACCATGACCGGCTACAATAACGCCGAAAGCAATATATATCCAGAGGAAGAATTTCCAGAAAATGCACGAAAATTAAGAGGTTTTACTTGGCGTGGAGACGAACGCATTACGTCAAAAGAAGGTATTTTCCCGGAAGAAGAACTCGCGCTTGACAACAAAGCACAACTCGAATCGAAGAAGAAAGCTTCAAAAATTTTAAAACCTTCAACAAAAACCAAAAATTAGTTTCAAGTAGCCCGAAGTATACCTATAACTACTACCATTAACAAAGCGTAAACCGATTTAGCCAAAAGCAATGATTCACGATTTTTTTAAATATCAAGCACAAACATCTCCCTACCCCTTAGCACTAGAAGTTTCTCATGCTAAAGGTTCGTATATATACGATACCCAAGGAAATGCCTATTTAGACTTTGTTGCAGGTGTTTCGGCTTGTACGTTAGGACACCAACCTCAACGCGTTAATGATGCCATAAAAAAACAGTTGGACACCTATTCGCACGTTATGGTTTATGGCGAATATGCCCAACACCCAGCAACAGAATTATGCAAGTTATTAGCAGAGAACCTTCCCTACCCCTTAACTAAAACTTATTTAGTAAATTCAGGCACCGAAGCCATAGAAGGCGCCTTAAAATTAGCCCGAAGAGTCACAGGAAGAAGCCAACTTATTTCGTGTCACAATGCATATCACGGCAATACTATGGGAAGCATGAGCGTTATGGGATTTGAAGAGCGCAAGCAAATATTTCGCCCGTTAATACCTGATGTTGATTTTATTACTTTTAACAATGAAGCCGATATAGAGAAAATTACCACAAAAACTGCCGGTATTCTACTAGAAACCATTCAAGGTGGAGCGGGTTTCATTGAGCCACAAAATAATTTTTTAAAAAAAGTACGCCAACGTTGTGACGAAGTAGGCGCTTTACTGATATTAGACGAAATCCAACCTGGGTTTGGTCGCACGGGAAAACTCTTTGGATTTCAAAATTATGATATAATACCCGACGTAGTAGTTATGGGCAAAGGAATGGGTGGTGGCATGCCCGTAGGTGCGTTTACCGCATCAGACTCCATGATGGATTTATTGAGTCACGACCCAAAATTAGGCCACATTACAACCTTTGGAGGACATCCTGTAATTGCTGCAGCTTGCTTGGCAACACTTCAAGAACTTACAGAAACAAATCTTATTGAGCAAACGCTAGAAAAGGAACAATTATTTAGAAGTTTATTGGTACACCCCTTAATTAAGGAAATTCGTGGGCGCGGATTAATGTTGGCTGCCATGACTGAAACACCAGAAATTACCAATGAAATTGTACTACGTTGCCACAAAAGAGGACTTATTTTATTTTGGTTGTTGTTTGAAGGTTGTGCTGTTCGAATTACTCCTCCACTAACACTTAGTGAGAATGAAATACGAAAAGGTTGCTCTATTATACTTGAAGTACTGAATGAAATTGCAAGCGAAATAAAGTAAAAAACAACTAATTTTCTTTACTGAAATTGATTTTTTAGCTTGATTTTATGTTTTAAAATTGTTAATTAAATTGTTTAAAACAATTGCCTTTTTCCTTCAAGCAAACTACTAATTCGAAGTACCTTTAGTAAGGATAAATCATAAAAAAAGCGCTATGAATTTGAGTCACGAAGAAGAAGAAAATAGCCTATCCTTATCTAAGTTTGAATCCATGCTAAAAACCAATAAAGTTTTTTTCTTTGATTCAGAAGAATTTGAAGACATTATTCTTCATTACATGGATACAGGTCGCTTAAATTTGGCAAAAAAAGCGCTAAAGCTTGGATTAGAGCAGCATCCTAAATCTACCGGTTTAAAATTAGTACATGTTGAAATGTTGGTCTATGAAGACAAACTCGATAGTGCCGAGAAATTACTCAATGAGCTATACGCAATAGAACCTACAAATGAGGAGATTTACATTCAAAAGGCAAATATTTATTCCAAAAAGGACGACCATCTTAAAGCCATTGAATTCTTAAAAATTGCCCTACAATTTACCGATGATTATGCCGATGTATATTCAATGATTGGCATGGAATATTTATTCATGGACAATCTAGAACTTGCCAAAGAGAATTTTATCAAATGCTTAGAAGAAGACACTGAAGACTATTCTGCACTTTATAATGTGGTGTATTGTTTTGATTTTTTAGATCAAAACGAAGAAGCCATTGTGTATTTGAATTCTTTTATCAACCATAATCCTTATAGCGAAGTAGCATGGCATCAATTGGGAAGACAATATTATGCCCTAAAAAATTATGAAAAAGCGGTTTGGGCTTTTGAATATGCAACTGTGATCGATGATGGTTTCTTGGGAGCCTATATGGAAAAGGCAAAATCGTATGAAAAATTAAAGAAATTCCAAGAAGCTATAGATTGCTACACTACTGCCATTGCGTTAGACGATCCCTCCTCATTTGTATTGCTCAGAATGGCAAAATGTTATGAGCGATTAGATAATATCGAATTAGCTCTAAATTACTACCTAAAAACAGTTCACGAAGATCCATTATTAGACAAAGGCTGGATTGCAATTACAGACTTTCATATTCGTCAAAAAGACTTTCAAAAAGCCTTGTATTATGTCAATAAAGCAATTGCCATCGATGGGGAAAACCCAATGTATTGGAAGCGTTTTGCAGCTGTTAATTGTGCCTTGCACCTATTTGAAGAAGCAGAATATGGCTATAGAAAATCTTTTGAATGTGGCGATGTAAACCTGGACACATTTACACTTTGGACCGATGTCTTACAGTTTTTAGGCGAATTTGAAACCGCTATTGAAATATTATTAGAAGCCACTAACCTATTCCCAGAAGCGTACGAAATTGAATACCGCTTGGCCGGATTATACTATTTAACCAACGAATCGATAAAAGGTAATTTTCATCTCAACAATGGTTTACGTTTAAATTTTGTAAATCGTACTGTATTGAAAGATTGTTTTCCAGTAGTTTGGGAACGCAAAGAAATACAACAGCAAATTGCAAAATTTAAAAACTAGCAATACAAATCCCTATGGAACTACTTGATTTTTTACTAGCCTTTCTAAAAGATCCTTTGACCGTTATTCAAGGATTAATTCAACAGTACGATAATCTCATCTATTTTATCTTATTTTTAGTTGTTTTTATTGAAACTGGATTTGTATTGATGCCTTTATTACCTGGCGATTCGATGCTTTTTGCCATAGGCGTTATTGCTGCTACAACAGGACAACTGAGTATGACCATTATTATTCCACTATTAATCATTGCTGCATTATTGGGCGACAATGTCAATTATTTTATTGGAAATAAATTTGGAGTTTACATCAAGAAAAAAGAAAAAATAGTATTCTTAAAAAAAGAATACATCACGCAAACCGAAGTTTTTTTTGAGAAAAATGGTGGCAAAGCAGTCATCATGGCACGATTTATCCCCATCATTAGAACTATTGCTCCTTTTGTAGCTGGGGCTGGCAGCATGCAATATTATAAATACATTTTATATTGTATTAGCGGAGCCGTTATTTGGGTGACTAGCATAACCTTTTTAGGCTATTTTTTGGGGCAAGTACCCTGGGTGAAAGATAATTTTGAAAAAGTGGTATTATCCATTATTATTATTTCTATTTTACCTATTGTTGTGAAAATAGTAAAAAACAAAATTACCACTAAAACTACCTAAAAAATAACATTCTCCTAACATGAATAAATGGGTTAGTTTGTAATTTTGTTGGGCCCTATAATATTTAAATCATGAAAAAGAAACCAAAAAAGCAACTAAAATTTGGCCTCATCGGTCGAGACATTAGTTATTCTTTTTCTGAAAAATATTTCACTGATAAATTTGAGATGGGTCATTATGACAATTGTGAATACGCCAATTACGACATCAAAAACATCCAAAAATTATCTCAAATTATACAAGAAACAAAAGGGCTTGTAGGCTTAAATGTCACTATTCCATACAAAGAAACCATCATTCCTTACTTAGATAAACTTTCTAAAACAGCAAGAAAAATTGGCGCTGTCAATTGCGTTACCGTTTCCAAAAAGAAAAAATTAAAAGGATACAATACCGATTATTATGGTTTTAAAAAAACAATTACACCATTGTTAAACGATCACCATAAAAAAGCGTTGATTTTAGGCACAGGTGGCGCTAGTAAAGCGGTTGCCTATGCATTGCGAAAGTTAAAAATAGAATACGATTTTGTATCTCGAACTCCCGATGAATTTCAATTGAGTTATTCCGAGTTGAATGCAGAACTTTTTGATGAATACCACATCATCATCAACACTACACCGGTAGGCACACATCCCGATATTGTAGCATGTCCAGATATAAACTATGCTTTATTTACAAAAAAGCATATTGCCTATGATTTGGTGTACAATCCTGAAGAATCAACATTTTTACGAAAAGCTAGAGAAAACGGGGCCAAAACAAAAAACGGTTACGAAATGTTAATTTTTCAAGCCGAAAAAGCTTGGAAAATTTGGAATGATTAATTGTACTCTACCTTTAGTAGCATTGCTATACTAATGGCCCAGCTAAAACCTTAGTTTCAACTAAAACAACAGATAAATACCCTTTTTTT
The DNA here is from genome assembly GCA_031973615.1 of Flavobacterium sp. Classification (GTDB taxonomy): domain Bacteria; phylum Bacteroidota; class Bacteroidia; order Flavobacteriales; family Flavobacteriaceae; genus Flavobacterium. Next base: position 4,688 of record DALYCS010000084.1, read on the forward strand.
TTGAATTTTCATAGTGCTTTACTATCTTCACAGCTTAATAGTAACCTTAAGCATTTATACAATGTCAGAAGCACAACATGATAACCTGCAAAACGCAGACGGACAAGAGCCAATTGAACATCAAATGGAGCTACAAACTGAATCTCAAGATGAAGTTGTAACCAGCAATCAATCGGTATTAGAAGAAATTGACAATTCCAATGCGGAAGAAAATGAAGATGATTCGGTAAAAGAAAAGCACGAAATTCCAATGTTGGATTACGATGTTTTATCCATGGAAGAATTAACCGACGAATTGGATCGCTTGGTTTCGCAAGAAAAAGTAATGGCTATAAAAGATCATGCAGAAGGAATTCGTAAAGCATTTGCAGATAAATACCATCATTTTATTGATGAAAAAAGAGAAGAATTCAATGCTCAAAACAATGAAGAAGGAGTAGAATTTGAATACCATTTTCCTTTAAAAAATAAATTTGACACGATTTTTAATTCGTATAAATCGAATAAATCCAAGCATTTCAAACAACTTCAAAATAATTTAGAACATAACTTTACCGTTCGTGAAGCCTTAATTGAAGAATTGAAACAATTGATCGATTCTAGTGATTCATCTATTGGAGATATGTTCAAAAAAGCCAATGACATTAGAGACCGTTGGAAAAATGCAGGAGCAATTCCAAGAGATAAATACAACATTCTTTGGAATAACTACCATTTTCATATGGAGCGTTTTTATGATGTTATTCACTTAGACAAAGAAGCTCGCGATTTGGATTTAAAAAATAATTTGGAACAAAAACAACAAATTATTGCCAAAGCTACAGCCTTATTACAAGAAGCTGATGTAATGAAAGCTTTTAGAGAATTGCAATTATTACACCGCGTTTGGAAAGAAGAAATTGGTCCTGTTGACAGAGAACATAGAGAAGCTATTTGGAATGAGTTTAGTGAAATTACTAAACAAATGCACGATAAGCGAGAAGAATTATATGCATTAGCACGAGGAAAAGAGACTGAAAATTTAGCGTTGAAAAATGAAATCATCGCACAAATTGAAGCTTTGGGTGCTGAAAAAGTGGATTCACATGGTGGATGGCAAACTCAAATTAAAAAATTAGAGGCGTTGCGTGACGCATTTTTCAAAGCCGGAAAAGTACCCGCAGAAGTTACCGAAGAAACTTGGGCAAAATTCAAAAATGCGGTTAGAGCCTTTAATGTGCATAAAAATGTTTTTTACAAAGACATCAAACACGAGCAAAACGACAACTTGGCTAAAAAATTAGCATTGGTTGAAAAAGCAAAATCGCTTCAAGAAAGCACTGATTTTAATGCGACAACCCCAATCATGAAAAAAATTCAAGACGATTGGAAGAAAATTGGTCACGTGCCTCGCAAATATTCAGATAGCATTTGGAATGACTTTAAACTTGCATGTAATGCCTATTTTGATCGCATGCATGAAGCAAGGAATTCAGAAAGCGGTGAAGAAGTAGAAGCTTTTGAAAAGAAAAAAGCCTTTTTAGAAGAATTGAAAGATTTTACGCTTACGGGAGAACATAAAGTCGATTTAGAGGCGATAAAAGCGCATATTGCTACTTGGAAAACATTTGGTAAAGTGCCGTTTAACCGAAGACACATTGAAGGAAAATTCAATAAAATTTTAGATGCTTTATTTGAAAAACTAAGCCTGTCTAAAAAAGATACCGAAATGATGCGTTTTAGCAATCGTCTCGAACAATTGAATGGAAACGATGACAAACGTGCTTTAGAACAAGAGCAATTTTTTATTAGAAAGAAAATTGATGAAGTACAAAGTGAAATTTTTCAGTTAGAAAACAACATTCAATTTATTACCAGCAGTTCTAAAGGGGAAAATCCTTTTATTAGAGAGGTGCAAAAAAGTATTGAACGCCACAAAGACGATTTGAAATTGTGGAAAGAAAAACTGCAACAAATAAAAAACATGTAATTAAAATATCCCAAGTTTAAGCTTGGGATATTTTTTTTTAAAACTCGTATTCTCGTTCCACTTTTGCAATTCTAACTTTATAATTTTTATACCATGTAGTTCTGCCATTTTCTTGTGCTTGAAGATGCTCCATATTGGTTTTCCATTTTTGTATGGCCTCTAAACTTTCCCAATAGGAAACCGTAATTCCTATTTCATTTCTGGCGCTTTCTACTCCCATAAATCCAGGTTGAACTTTGGCTAATTCTATCATTTTGATTGCCGTTTCGGCATAACCCGTTTCAATTTCAGTTCGGGTAGATGTAAAAATTACTGCATAATACATGTGAATTTTGAATCGTTAATTAATTATTTTCCTTTAAAGTTTCTTCGCTTCCTCCCAAAAAACATCCATTTCGGCGAGCGTCATGTCGACTAATGGTTTACCCAATTCGGTGGCTTTACTTTCTAAATACTGAAAACGCTTGATGAATTTTTTATTTGTGCGTTCTAAGGCATCTTCTGGATTTATTTTTAAGAATCGTGCATAATTGATTAGGG
>DALYCS010000084.1:7206-7488 GCA_031973615.1 Flavobacterium sp.
ATTTTTTCTTGATTGCCAGATTGTACCTCAACTTGAAGTTCTTGCAATTCTTCTTGAACTTTATCCCAAACTTGATGCGGTTCTTCCCAATCAAATCCAACACCTTTTACTTTATCCTGAATTCGACTGGCTTTTACTAAAGCCGGTAGACTTTTTGGCACTCCTTCTAAAACCGATTTTTTGCCTTCTTTCAATTTAAGTTTTTCCCAATTTTGCTTGACTTCTTCTTCGTCAGCGACCACCACATCGCCATAAATATGTGGATGACGATCGATTAATTTA
>DALYCS010000085.1:0-7262 GCA_031973615.1 Flavobacterium sp.
TTTCTAGTTGTAATTCGGCATAATTTTTTACAATTACGTTCAGTTTTTTTGCAATTTTTTCGGCTTTATCTTTTGTTCTATTGATGAGCGTAATTTGCTCGTGTTTGGTATGTTTAACCAAATTTTCACATGTATTTCTGCCAATTTTTCCCGTTCCAAAAAGTAAAATATTTTTAGAACTGATGTCGGAAACATTTCTAAATATGTATTGTACCGCAGCAAATGACACCGAAGTAGCGCCCGATGATATTTCTGTTTCGGTCTTTATTTTTTTACTGGCTTGAATGACTGCATTGACCAATCGTTCCAAATAAGCATTTGCCAATCCATGGGTTTTACTTAGAACGAAAGCGCTTTTGAGCTGACTAATAATTTCAAAATCTCCTAATATTTGACTGTCTAGTCCCGTTCCAACGCGAAACATATGAGTTATAGCTTCTTGATTTTTATAGACAAAAGCTACTTTTTGAAAGTCTTCAACGGTTCCTTGGCTATTTTCGCACAATAATTTGATCAATTGGAATGGATGTTGCGCAAAACCATAGATTTCTGTTCGATTACAGGTAGAAATTACCACTAAACTTTCTATGCCATCTGCTTTCGCTTGATGCATTAGGTTAGTTTTTGCCTTTTCATCTAAACTAAACTTACCCCTCATTTCGGCATCAGCTTTTTTATAACTAAGGCCAACGGCATAAAATGTGGGATGTTTTACAAATGAATTGTTTTCCATAGGGTATACTCTTTCCTAAGAGGATTACAAAATTATGGGTATAGCAACGATAAAAGTAACGCTAAAAGTACTTTTTGTGTCGCTGAAAGATAATTCCATTAAAATTTGAATTTTTAGCGTTATTTCATTTAAATTTGTAGGATCATAAGGCTTTTTAATGTTGTGGAATCGATTGATTCTAAATTATATAGTAGAGACAGCTTACGGTCTATTAAAAAAAAATATCGCTATGGGTTCACAAGAAGAAATTAAAATTGAAAATGATTTTATAATGTTGCGGTTTCAGAATGAAAGTGACACTTTATATAAAATAGAACGACCTGTAAGTCAAGGGCTTATTCAATTTCATTTTGGCATTAAGGGAAAAGGAAAGTTTGTTTTCAATCAAGGAAATTATGCTTTGGATTTGAACGAAGAAAAGGCGTTGTTGTTTTACAATCCCCAAAAAGAATTACCCCTACATTTAGAATTAGCGCCTAATACTTGGGTAATATCGGTTATTATTTCCATAAAAAAATTTCATGGTTTGTTTTCGTCAGATGCAGAACACGTTCCTTTTTTGAGCGATGAGAATAAAGATAAAAAATATTATAAAGAGTCCGATATTAGTCCGTCAATGGCTATTGTATTGAGCCAATTGTTTCATTACAATTTAAATCCTTCGATTAAAAATTTATATTATAAAGGAAAGGGATATGAATTGTTAAGTTTGTTTTTTAATCGATCGGAAGACCCAAATGCAGAACAATGTCCTTTTTTAATTGACGAAGAAAACGTGTTAAAAATTAAAAAAGCCAAAGAAATCATGATTGTGAATATGGCCGAACCTCCAGGTTTAGAAGAACTTGCTGAACAAGTTGGCTTGAGTCTAAAAAAACTAAAGATGGGTTTCAAACAAATATATGGCGACACGGTTTTTGGTTTCCTGTTTGACTACAAAATGGATTATGCCCGACAATTATTAGACAGTGGTTCGTACAATGTAAACGAGGTAGGCTTAAAAATTGGGTATAGCACAGGGAGTCATTTTATTGCGGCTTTTAAAAAGAAATTTGGCACCACTCCGAAAAAATATTTAATGAACTTACAAACCAATGTATAATTCACGACCATCAATTTTACATATAATAGCATCAATAAAAAATAAGAATAGTATTAAGTTTCGGGTTAAAAAACCGGTACTTTTATAAAAAATCAATATATGAAAGGAGTTTTATTAGTTAATTTAGGTTCGCCAGAAAGTCCAACAGCTAAAGATGTAAAGCCATATCTAGATGAGTTTTTAATGGACAAGTATGTCATCGACGTACCATTTTTGTTGCGTGCACTATTAGTTAGAGGAATTATTTTACAAACTCGTCCCAAAAAATCGGCTGAAGCCTATGCCAGAATATGGACTGATGAGGGCTCACCTCTAATTGTGATTTCTAAAAAAATGCATCAAAAAGTGCAACAGCTAGTGGATGTACCGGTAGCTTTGGCTATGCGTTATGGAACTATGACCATTAAAAAAGGGTTGCAAGAATTAAAAGATCAAGGGGTAACTGAAGTAATGTTGTTGCCTTTGTATCCACAACATGCAATGGCTTCAACTACCACCATTTTAGTTTTAGCAGAAGAATTGCGTCAGCAATATTTTCCCGAAATGACCATTACCAATGTACCTGCATTTTACAATAAACCCGATTTTATTCAGGCGCTGGCAAATTCAATCAAAAAACACTTGGAAGGATTTGATTACGATCATTTATTGTTTTCGTATCACGGCATTCCAAAACGTCATATTCGCAAAACCGATGTAACGAAATCGCATTGTAAAATAGATGGTTCTTGTTGTAATACACCATCACCCGCGCATGAGTTTTGTTACCGTCACCAATGTTATGAAACGACCAAACAAGTTGTAAAATTATTAGGTATTCCGGAAGGAAAGTACAGCCAAACGTTTCAATCGCGTTTAGCAGGTGACAAATGGTTAACACCATACACTGATGTCGAAATCAACAAAATGCCTGAGCAAGGGATTAAAAAATTAGCTGTTGTAACACCCGCTTTTGTTGCTGATTGTTTAGAAACATTGGAAGAAATTGCTATGGAAGCCAACGAACAATTTTTGCATCACGGAGGCAAAGAATTTATGGCCGTTCCGTGTTTGAATGACGAAGACGAATGGTGTGGTGTGGTAGCCAATTGGATTAAAGAATGGAAAAAATAAATTATTTCAGGTTTCAGGTTACTAGTTCATAGAACAGCAAACAACCTGAAACCTGAAACTTGAAACTAATACTATGGAATTCTACAACTACATAAAATCATTGCATTTAATCTTTGTAATTACCTGGTTTGCAGGATTGTTTTACATTGTTCGCCTGTTTGTGTATCAAATTGAAGCGAATGACAAACTCTCTCCAGAAAAAGAGATTTTACAAAAGCAATACAAAATTATGACCTATCGGTTGTGGTACATTATTACGTGGCCAAGCGCTATTTTAGCTACTATTTTTGCTCTTTTATTGTTGCATTTGAACCCTGGGTTTTTAGAAATGCCTTGGATGCAAGTAAAGTTGGTTTTTGTGGTTTTATTATTCATGTATCATTTTAAATGTCATAAAATTTATTCCGAATTACAAAATGATCGCATAAAATATACCTCCAACTTTATGCGTTTATGGAACGAAGGCGCTACAATTATTCTGTTTGCGGTCGTTTTTTTAGTAATTTTAAAAAACGCAATTAATTGGGTTTTTGGGGTCATTGGGATTATTGTATTTTCGATTCTTATCATGCTCGGATACAAATTGTACAAACGAATTAGAGAAAAGCAATAACTTCATTTCGATTTAATAGCAAACAATGGATAGAATTTTTAACATCAAAAATCTTTCACTACGCGTTAGAATATTTCTATCCATGATATTCTTGACACTCATTGCGTCGGTATTGATTGCTACGGTATCTATTTATCAATTTCGAAAAGAAGCCAGAGAATACCACCAAGACCGATTAGAACGAAAAGAAACCGCTATTGCCGAGCACATCAATTATGTCTTGCAAACCACCACCTATCCATTAACAACAGAAAATATTCCATTAATTTTTAAAGAAAAAATCTTTGAATTGGCCGACATCCATAGTATGGAAATCAATATTTTTGATTTAAATGGAAAGTTGTTGATCTCTTCTAAAGCCATTTTCAAAATTGACAAAGACAAACCAAAAATTAATGAAGCAACGCTTAAAATTTTACAAGCTTCATTAGAGAAAAGGTATATCGAATTTTCTACCATTGACGAACAGCCTTTTCGGTCTTCTTACACTTATTTAAAAGACACCAAGTTTAAGCCTCTAGGAATATTGAATCTACCCTATGAAGAAGATCGCGCATTTTACAACAAAGAAGTGCAAAATTTCCTCATTCGATTTGGCCAGGTTTATGCGTTTATGTTTTTGATTTCTATCGTATTGTCCTATTTTTTATCCAGTTATATTACGAAGTCACTTAAAATCATTCGTGACAAAATGCAAGAAACCCAATTGGATCAACGCAATGAAAAGATTGTGCTAGAAGACGGAAGTAAAGAAATCAATTTATTGATTAAATCGTATAACAATATGGTGGATAAATTAGAAGAAAGCGCTACCATTTTAGCCCAAAGCGAACGCGAGCAAGCCTGGCGTGAAATGGCAAAACAAGTAGCGCATGAGATAAAAAATCCATTGACGCCTATGCGATTAACGGTGCAAAATTTTCAACGTAAATTTGAAGCAAACGATCCCAATATTTCCAAAAAACTAGCCGATTATACCCAAACCATTTTACAACAAATAGACACCATGAGTTCGGTGGCCAATGCTTTTTCGAATTTTGCGACCATGCCCGCCCAACAGAATGAGACCTTAAATGTGGTTGAGGTTGTGCAAATGACTTTGGAAATTTTCAATGAAGATTACATTCGTTTTTCGGCAATAGAAGACGAAATTATTGCTAAATTAGATCGCACACAATTGATTCGAGTGGTCACCAATTTGGTAAAAAATGCCATTCAAGCACTACCTGAATCACAAGAAAACAAAATGGTTTTTGTAACCGTATTTCGAGAAGATCAGCAAGTTAAGATAGCGGTGAAAGATAATGGAAAAGGGATATCAGAAGAAAATGCCGCACGAATATTCGAACCGAAGTTTACCACCAAATCGAGTGGGATGGGACTTGGATTAGCGATCATAAAAAATATTATTGAAAATTACAACGGAACCATTACTTTTGAAACAACAATAAACCAAGGAACAGAATTTTTAGTTTCTTTTCCGATCAATAAATAATTTAACCACGACTATGGAACATATTTTAATTGAAAAACACGAGCATATTGCGGTAATTACCATCAATCGCCCAACAAAATTAAACGCGTTAAATAAAGAAACCATCCAAGAGTTACACGAGGCATTTTCGGCTTTGAACAAAGAGCAAGCGGTAAAAGCTATCATCATTACGGGTAGCGGTGAAAAAGCATTTGTAGCCGGAGCTGATATTTCAGAATTTGCTAATTTTTCAGTGCTAGAAGGACAAGAATTAGCGGCACAAGGACAAGCTTTATTGTTTGATTTTGTTCAAAATTTAAGCACTCCGGTTATTGCTGCGGTTAATGGTTTTGCGTTAGGAGGCGGATTAGAATTGGCCATGGCCTGTCATTTTAGAGTAGCTTCTACGAATGCTAAAATGGGATTGCCAGAAGTAACTTTAGGGGTAATTCCAGGATATGGTGGCACCCAACGATTAACACAATTAGTAGGCAAAGGACGAGCTATGGAACTCATCATGACGGCTGGAATGATTGATGCAGAAACGGCAAAAAGTTATGGATTGGTAAATCATGTAGTGGCACAAGAAGAACTATTGGAATTTGCTAAAGGTATTGCTTCAAAAATCGCAAACAATTCGACCGTAGCTATTGCCAAAGCCATACAAGCCATTAATGCAAATTTTGAAGACGGAACCAATGGATACGCCATTGAAATTAAAAATTTTGGCGCTTGTTTTGGAACCGAAGATTTCAAAGAGGGAACTACTGCATTTTTAGAAAAAAGAAAAGCTGTTTTCCCAGGAAAATAATATTGAAGAATTACACCTTACCTTCCCATTCTGCATAAAATTGCGCAAGAAATGACTCCATAAAATCATGTCGATTTTGCGCAATTTCTTTTCCCGTAGTTGTGTTCATTTTGTCTTTCAGCAATAACAATTTTTCATAAAAATGATTGATAGTTGGTGCTTCATTTTTTTTATATTCTTCTTTCGTTTGGGAAAGATTTGCTTTTATCTCGGGATCATAAAGGGCTCTGTTTTTAAATCCTCCATAGTTGAATGTTCGCGCAATACCGATGGCTCCGATAGCGTCCAATCGATCTGCATCTTGTACAATCTGTAATTCTTTGGAATCAAAAGTTCGTTCAAAGTTTCCGCCTTTAAACGAGATGTTTTCTATAATTGCAATGACATGATCAACAGTTGCGGGCAACACATGGTTTGATTCGAGATACGCTCGCGCTACCTTTGGCCCGATGGTTTCATCGCCGTCGTGAAATTTTGAATCGGCAATGTCGTGTAATAAAGCGGCTAATTGTACCACTTCAAGATCGCAGGTTTCTGTTTTTGCAATTAATTGGGCGTTTTTATAGACACGTTCTATGTGAAACCAATCATGACCTCCTTCGGCATTTTTAAGTTGCTCTTTTACGAACTGTATGGTATTTGCTATTAATGACATACTATGAAGTTAAAAATCCTTTCTTTTCAGAAAGGATTGATGATGTTATTGCGTATATTTTTTCTTATTTTACCAAAGCAGGTTCTACCCATTTGAAAACATGTCCCGTTTCAGGAATTACCAAACGCTCAGAAATTTTGATCATTCTAGCCGGTAATTTCATTAGAAAATCACGTGCTTTTTCAGCCTCATCGGTTAACCCTGATATTTTGTCAATTTCCCATTTGTCGATCAATTTTTGCATAATATCAACATAATCAGCCGCTGTGTATACACCAATTCGTTGTGCTGCATCAGAGAAATGTTCAAAGGCAGTGCTTATTTTTTGTCCCGATTCTCTAAGATAATGTGCCGGCATTGTTATTTTATGTTTCATCATGTGTTGAAAGGCCAACATCATTTCGCTTGGGTCAATTTTGAAAATTTGATTGACAAATTCGCTATAAGCCAAGTGGTGACGCATTTCATCTCCGGCTATTAAATTGCAGATTTTATGTAATTTTCGGTCACCATAACTTTTGGCAATTTGGGCCACCCTGTTGTGGGAAACATAAGTAGCCAATTCCTGAAAGCTGGTATACACAAAATTTTTGTAGGGGTCGTTGCTTGTTCCTATGTCAAACCCATCATTAATGAGGTGGTGAGTCGTAATTTCTACTTCTTTCATATTTATCCTTCCAGATAAATATAAATATTTATTCAGTAAATCGCCATGTCTGTTTTCTTCACCAGTCCATTGTCGGAACCACTTATTCCATCCA
>DALYCS010000086.1:0-3908 GCA_031973615.1 Flavobacterium sp.
AGCTGCTACAATTGTTGCTTTCTCCGATTGAATATGTCCCATCTTACTGCGTAAATCTACTATTATAGGAATGCTTCCCACAATATCGATTACCGCAAACAGGATCATGCCTATCGTAAAAACATCTTTCCAAATAATACCGGTATCCATTTCTATAATTTTGTGCAAATATACGGATATTGGGGAAACAACTTTTCTAATTTAACGATACATTATTAGTAATAAGGACAAATTCAAGTACCTGTTTTATGGCTCTATTAAAAAAACAAATATCTAAAATCAGCAATCCTAAATCATTTCCTATCTTTGCATTTTAATACATCCAATATGTTTCAGCTCCATAAAACCATCGTTTCCGAAGAAATCCTAGAAAAAGAATTCGTATGCAACTTGTCTGCTTGTCAAGGGGCTTGCTGTGTAGATGGTGATGCTGGTGCGCCATTAGACGAATCAGAAACTAAAATTTTAGCTGAAATATTTGAAAAAGTAAAACCATTTCTTCGTCCCGAAGGGGTAAAAGCCATAGAAGAACAAGGTACACATGTAACTTCAGAATTCGGTGAATTAGAAACTCCACTGATCGATGGAAAAGATTGTGCGTATGTTATTTTTGATGGAAAAACCGCACTTTGTGGAATAGAACAAGCTTATAATGAAGGAATTGTCGATTGGAAAAAACCGGTTTCTTGTCATTTATATCCCATTCGAGTAAAAGAATATTCCGACTTTGCAGCAGTCAATTATCACAAATGGCACATTTGTTCAGATGCTTGTTCTCTAGGAGAGGAATTGGGTGTTCCAGTGTACCAATTTGTCAAAGAAGCCTTAGTCAGAAAATTTGGTCAACAGTGGTATGATGAGTTGGAAAAAGTAGCTCAAGACTTGAAAAAATAATTCTTTTTTTAGTTGATAAAATAGTGTCTCAGGAGCCTATTTTATTGCTTCTCACAAGGTTTTAACGCTTGATTAATTTGTTTTTAAAATACTGAAAATCAATTAGTTGTATTTGTTGGTTTCTTTTCAAAACAAAATACTAATTTGTTAAAAACTTATTCCAATTGTGAATAAGTTTGCCTTTCTTTTTTCAATTCAAATGACAAACTTTGTAGTCCCCTTACAACTTCATTTTTTCACAATTATTATTAAAAAAAATCAAATAGCTATGTCAGTAGTAGAACCTATTTTGCAAGAAAACAAAGATCGATTTGTTATTTTTCCAATCAAGCACCAAGATATTTGGGAGTGGTATAAAAAGCAAGAAGCGTGTATTTGGACCGCTGAAGAAATTGATTTGCATACTGATTTGAATGATTGGAATAATAAATTAAGCGAAGATGAAAAATATTTCATCAAACATATTCTAGCTTTTTTTGCTGCCTCAGACGGAATGGTAAATGAAAATTTAGCTGAAAACTTTGTTAATGAAGTGCAGTATCCTGAAGCAAAATTCTTTTACGGTTTTCAAATCATGATGGAAAATATTCATAGTGAAACCTATTCGCTATTGATTGATACCTATGTGAAAGACGAAGTTGAAAAAAACAAATTATTTCATGCTATTGAAACATTTCCTGCCATTAAAGAAAAAGCAGAATGGGCATTAAAATGGATTAAGTCAGATTCTTTTGCAGAACGATTGATTGCTTTTGCTGCTGTAGAGGGTATTTTCTTTTCAGGTTCATTTTGTTCCATTTATTGGTTGAAAAAACGTGGATTAATGCCTGGACTTACCTTTTCAAACGAATTGATTTCACGTGATGAAGGAATGCATTGTGATTTTGCCGTTCATCTTCATAGACACCACATTGTAAATAAAGTACCTACTGAAAGAATTAAAGAAATTATTGTAGATGCTTTAAATATAGAACGTCAATTTATTACCGAATCGCTTCCTGTAAGTTTAATTGGAATGAATGCAACGCTAATGACCCAATATTTAGAATTTGTTACCGATAGATTATTAGTAGAGTTAGGTTGCGAAAGAGTATATAACTCATCCAATCCGTTTGATTTTATGGATATGATTTCGTTGCAAGGAAAAACCAATTTCTTTGAAAAACGTGTGGGAGAATACCAAAAAGCTGGGGTAATGAATTCGGATTCTGAATCGAGCAAAATTAGCTTCGACGCAGATTTTTAATACTAAAAATGAAACGCTGTAAAATGTCGGGAGACTCGCGTTTTTGTTCAATAATTATGTAACCGAAAGCAAGGAAGGGATTGCTTGTTTTCAAAATTTTTAAAACTTATGTATGTAGTAAAAAGAGATGGCCACAAGGAGCCAGTGATGTTTGACAAAATCACGGATCGTATTAAAAAATTATGTTATGGATTGAATGACATGGTAGACGCTGTAAAAGTGGCCATGCGTGTAATTGAAGGATTATACGATGGAGTAACCACTTCTGAATTGGATAATTTAGCAGCAGAAACCGCAGCATCTATGACTGTTTCACACCCTGATTATGCTCAATTAGCTGCTCGTATTGCCATTTCAAATCTACACAAAAACACTAACAAATCATTCTCGGAAACGATGAGTGAAATGTACCATTATGTAAACCCAAGAACCAATCAAGAAGCGCCATTAATTTCAGATGAAGTACATCAAGTTATTCAAGAAAATGCCGCTTTCTTAGATTCTCATATCATTTATACCCGAGATTTTAATTATGATTATTTCGGATTCAAAACTTTAGAACGTTCTTATTTATTAAGAATCAACGGAAAAATTGTAGAGCGACCACAACATATGTTAATGCGTGTAGCCGTGGGAATTCACTTGAACGACATGGATGCTGCCATAGAGACCTATGAGTTGATGTCTAAAAAATTCTTTACACACGCCACGCCAACATTATTCAACGCAGGTACGCCCAAACCCCAAATGTCTTCGTGTTTCTTGTTGACCATGAAAGATGATAGTATTGATGGAATTTATGACACGTTAAAACAAACGGCTAAAATTTCGCAATCTGCGGGAGGAATTGGTTTAGCTATTCACAATGTTCGCGCAACAGGTTCCTATATTCGTGGTACAAACGGAACTTCTAATGGAATTGTTCCAATGTTACGTGTTTATAATGATACGGCTCGTTATGTAGATCAAGGTGGCGGAAAACGTAAAGGAAGTTTTGCAATTTATTTAGAAACTTGGCATGCCGATATTTTCGAATTTTTAGATTTGAAAAAGAATACCGGAAAAGAAGAAATGCGTGCAAGAGATTTATTTTTTGCGATGTGGACTTCCGATTTGTTCATGAAACGTGTAGAAGAAGATTCTACTTGGACATTAATGTGTCCAAACGAATGTCCAGGATTAGACAATGTTTATGGCGATGAATTTGAAGCTTTATATACTTCATATGAGGCTCAAGGGAAAGGGAGAAAAACAATAAAAGCACGTGAGCTTTGGGAAAAAATATTGGAATCTCAAATTGAAACGGGAACCCCTTATATGTTGTACAAAGATGCAGCAAATAGAAAATCCAATCAAAAGAATTTGGGAACCATTCGTTCGTCTAATTTATGTACCGAAATTATTGAGTATACTTCAGCAGACGAAATTGCCGTATGTAATTTAGCGTCGATTTCCTTGCCGATGTTTGTTGAAAACGGAGCATTCAATCACGAATTATTATTTAACGTAACAAAACGAGTAACTCGGAACTTAAACAAGGTAATTGATCGAAATTATTATCCTGTTATTGAAGCAGAAAACTCTAACATGCGTCACAGGCCAGTAGGTCTTGGTGTGCAAGGTTTAGCAGATGCCTTCATCATGTTGCGTTTACCATTTACTAGTGATGAAGCTAAAAAATTAAACCAAGAAATTTTTGAAACGCTTTATTTTGCAGCCGTTACAGCTTCTATGGAAATGGCAAAAGAAGAAGGACCGTATTCTACTT
>DALYCS010000086.1:4067-7195 GCA_031973615.1 Flavobacterium sp.
ACAACCTTTGGGGCTTAAAAGACGAAGAGCTATCAGGGCGCTGGGATTGGGCAGGTTTACGAAAAGAAGTACTTAAAAATGGTGTGAGAAACTCCTTGTTAGTAGCGCCCATGCCAACCGCTTCTACCTCTCAAATTTTAGGAAATAATGAGGCTTTTGAGCCGTATACTTCAAACATTTATACCCGTCGAGTATTGTCTGGAGAATTCATTGTAGTAAATAAGCATTTATTGAATGATTTAGTAGAAAGAGGATTGTGGAACGAAACGTTGAAACAAGAAATCATGCGCCACAACGGTTCGGTTCAAAACATCGAAAGAATTCCTTCCGATTTAAAAGAATTGTACAAAACCGTTTGGGAAATGTCGATGAAAGATATTATCGATATGAGCCGTCACAGAGGGTATTTCATTGACCAATCGCAATCGTTAAACTTGTTCATGCAAGATGCAAATTATGCAAAATTAACTTCGATGCATTTCTATGCATGGAAATCAGGATTGAAAACAGGAATGTACTATTTACGTACAAAATCGGCAGTAGATGCGATTAAGTTTACCTTAAATAACGACAAACAAGCCGAGCCTATCGAAGTAAAAGAACAACCAGTAGCTCAAAAATTAGAGTCTATAGCTGTTTTAGATGAACCTGCAGAAATGACCGCTGAAGAATATAGAGCTATGATTGAACTAGCAAAAAATGCGGGTCCAGACGAATGCGAAATGTGTGGGTCTTAATTTACACTTAGAATTCAAAAAAATAACTAGTAAAAACAGCTGTCTTTGGATAGCTGTTTTTGTTATAATAAATTACATTGCAATTCGTACATTTGAAAAAAAATAGATTATGTCAAAAGATAAAAAAGGAGTATATACGGGTTTCATTGAAAAAGACGCCGATGGAAATTATTTCTGCGGAGAATATTTATTGGATTATCAGTACACCGAGAAAAATTTTAAAATTGGAGATGAGGTAAATATCAAATCGGTCATTGTGAACCCAAGTGATAAAAGTTATAATCAGTATCCAAAAAAATCGAGACATTTCTTTTTAGCAAACGAAAAGGAGTAAAATCTGTAATCAATAATCCGCAATCTAGAATCACATGATGCAATGGGAACAATTATTGTCTTTAAAACGACAAGGCGACACCAGTAAACGGCTACGAAAAGAGCAAGATGATACACGATTAGGCTTTGAAGTCGATTATGATCGTATAATATTTTCTTCGGCCTTCAGGAGTTTACAAGATAAAACACAAGTTATCCCCCTCTCCAAAACTGATTTTGTGCACAACCGATTGACCCATAGTTTGGAAGTTTCCGTAGTTGGGCGTTCTTTAGGACGTTTGGTTGGAAAACAAATTATTGCAAATTACCCACATCTACAAGAAGTATATGGTTATCAAGCCAATGATTTTGGAGCAATAGTTGCCGCAGCTGCTTTGTCGCATGACATTGGGAACCCGCCCTTTGGTCATTCCGGAGAAAAAGCCATTGGGGAGTATTTCAAAACCGGAAATGGGGCACAATATCGAGAGCAGTTAACCGATAAACAATGGCAAGATTTGATTGATTTTGAAGGGAACGCTAACGGCTTTTCGGTATTGACCTCCACTCGTGAAGGCATCGAAGGAGGGTTGCGAATTTCCTATGCTACTCTTGGCGCTTTTATGAAATATCCAAAAGAAAGTTTGCCCAAAAAACCAACGTCAAAAATTTGTGATAAAAAATATGGCTTTTTTCAATCGGATACAGATTTTTTTGTGGAAGTAGCTAAAGAATTAGGACTCATTCCGAACAAATCGGGTAAAGATATTGGTTTTGAGCGCCATCCATTAGCTTATTTGGTAGAAGCAGCAGACGATATTTGCTATACGATTATCGATTTTGAAGACGGCATTAACCTAGGATTAATTCCTGAAGAATATGCCTTAGAATATCTCATAAAATTGGTGAAAAACGGAATCGATACCAAAAAATATAACGAATTAATTACCAAAGAAGATCGTATTAGTTATTTACGAGCCTTGGCTATCGGAAGCTTGATCAATGATGCGGTTACCGTGTTTATGGAAAACGAAAAAGCCATTTTGGCTGGCGATTTTCCTTTTTCGTTGATGGATAAAAGTCAGTACAAAGCCCAAATGAATGACATCATTCAAATCAGTGTAAAAAATGTCTACCAAAGCAGAGAAGTGGTTCAAAAAGAGGTAATGGGATATAAAGTTATCAATTCTCTTTTGGATAGCTTTTGTTCGGCTACCAATAAAAAAGAAAATGGCACGGCTTCAAGTTACGACGAACTATTGCTTAAATTATTGCCCGAACGCTTTCAAATTCAAAAAGAAAATCTTTACGAACGCTTGATGCATATTTGTCATTTTGTGTCTTTACTAACCGACGGAAAAGCCGTTGAATTGTATAAAACTATTCAGGCCAACAAAAGTTAAAGTTGGCAATTCCAAAAATAAACTTTTGAAAATAGCATTAATATGCTAAATTTGTGAGAATTAAATCAATAAACCCTTGTTTTATCATGAAAAAACAAATACAATTAATTTTAAGTTCAGTCCTACTTTTAGGAATAAGTTGTACTGACAAAGCATCGAAAACCGATGGAGTTACTGAGCCAACAAAAGCAGTAGTAACAGAAGTACACACAACGCCAAAAAGTAATACAACTGCTGTTGATTCAAAAGTGAACGCCGTTGTAGTTGCAAAAAAGCAACCCGTTACTGCCATTGCAACTGGGACTTCTACGGTAACTAAAATTGATGAATTAAGAAAAAAACATGAAGCTTTTTTAAACAATTCACCTTTTAAAAAGGTTATGGCCTTGTCTAAAAAAGAAAGAAAAGCTATGGGAATTCCTCCAAACAAGTTCTATGAGCAAGAGTGGGAATTAACCATGAATCCTGAAACGGGGAGACCAAATCCGGAAAATTTAGATTTGGTTAGAAATGATTTGATTGCCAAAAGAAAAGAAGCCTTAGCCTCTGGAAGAACTCCAGGTGATGGCACGGATAATAATTGGGTTGAAAGAGGTCCAAATAACGTTGGAGGCCGTGTAAGAGCTGTCATGTTTGATCCAAATGATGCTACCCATAAAACTGTTTTTGCAGGAGG
>DALYCS010000087.1:0-4863 GCA_031973615.1 Flavobacterium sp.
ATTGGGATTTTAAGTATTACTTGGTTAAGTACATTTTTCTTCGTGAATATAAGTCATAGAATTGATCGTCTTTTAGATCATCTATAAATAAGATGCTTTCTCCTGTTGATTTCATTTCTGGTCCTAAAGCTTTATTAACATTTGCAAACTTACTAAATGAAAAAACCGGTTGTTTAATGGCGTATCCTTTCAACTGTGGGTTAAATGTAAAATCAGTTACCTTATTGTGACCCAGCATTACTTTTGTGGCATAGTTTACATAAGGCTCACCATATGCTTTTGCAATAAAAGGAACGGTACGAGAGGCACGTGGATTTGCCTCAATAATATACACGATATCATTTTTTATCGCAAACTGAATGTTAATTAAACCTACTGTTTGCAATGCACGAGCAATTTTTTGTGTATGATCTTTTATTTGTTGTAATACAAATTCACCCAAATTAAAAGGTGGCAGGGTGGCATTACTATCACCCGAATGCACGCCACAAGGCTCTATATGTTCCATTATTCCTATAATGTATACATTACCATCTGCGTCGCAAATTGCATCAGCCTCAGCTTCAATAGCACCATCTAAATAATGATCCAATAATAATTTATTTCCAGGTATCGATTTCAATAAATCAATTACATGTTTTTCCAATTCTTGCTTGTTGATGACAATTTTCATTCCCTGACCACCCAATACGTATGACGGGCGGACTAAAAGTGGAAAATCCAAACTATCCGCTAAAGTAGTTGCTTCCTCGGCGCTTTCTGCGATTCCAAATTTTGGGAAAGGTATATTCAATTCGGTCAACAAATCAGAAAAACGACCTCTATCTTCTGCTAAATCAAGCGCGTCAAAAGATGTTCCTAATATTTTTATGCCATATTTGGCTAATTTTTCTGCTAGTTTCAACGCGGTTTGTCCTCCCAATTGCACAATAACTCCTTCCGGTTTCTCGTGTTGGATAATATCATAGATGTGCTCCCAAAAAACAGGTTCAAAATACAATTTATCAGCCGTATCAAAATCGGTAGAAACCGTTTCAGGGTTACAGTTGATCATGATGGTTTCATAGCCACATTCTTTGGCTGCTAATACCCCGTGCACACAAGAGTAATCAAACTCAATTCCTTGCCCAATTCTATTGGGTCCTGAACCCAGAACCACTACTTTTTTCTTATTTGTTACGATACTTTCATTGTGGACATACTTTGTACCGTCTTTTTTCTCAATTTCAGCCTCAAAAGTAGAATAAAAATAAGGGGTTACCGCTTTAAATTCAGCTGCACAAGTATCAACCAATTTATATACACGCTTGATATTTTGTTCTTCACGAAGTTTATACACTTGACTTTCTAAACAGCCCATCATGTGCGCAATTTGTCGGTCACCATATCCTTTTTGTTTGGCTTCTAAAAGTAATTCTTTTGGAAGTGTATCCACTTTATAGTTAGAAATTTCGCGCTCCAAATGGAATAATTCTTCATATTGCTTTAAAAACCACATGTCAATTTTAGTAATCTCATGGATACGGCTCAATGGAATACCCATTGCAATCGCATCGTAAATAACAAATACACGATCCCAACTTGCAAAGGTTAATTTTTCAATGATTTGTTCATAGTTTTTATATCCTTTACCATCGGCACCTAATCCGTTACGTTTTATCTCTAACGATTGTGTAGCTTTATGTAAGGCCTCTTGAAACGAACGACCAATTCCCATTACTTCCCCTACCGATTTCATTTGAAGACCTAACGTACGGTCTGCACCTTCAAATTTGTCAAAATTCCAACGAGGTATTTTTACGATTACATAATCTAATGTAGGCTCAAATAAAGCTGAAGTTGATTTTGTTATTTGATTTTGCAATTCATCTAAGTTATATCCCAGAGCTAATTTTGTAGCAATTTTAGCAATCGGATACCCTGTTGCTTTAGAAGCTAATGCCGAAGATCGAGATACCCTAGGATTAATTTCAATAGCAACTATATCTTCTTTATCATCAGGCGAAACTGCAAATTGCACGTTACATCCCCCTGCAAAATTACCAATAGAGCGCATCATTAATATCGCCATATCCCTCATTTTTTGGAAAGTTGTATCGGATAAAGTCATGGCGGGTGCCACCGTTATAGAATCTCCAGTATGAATTCCCATTGGGTCCATATTTTCAATCGTACAAATGATAACCACGTTGTCGTTGTTGTCGCGCAACAATTCCAATTCGTATTCTTTCCAGCCCATTAAAGCTTTATCGATCAATACTTCATGGATGGGTGATGCTTCTAGACCATAGGTTAAAGCCCCGTCAAAATCTTCTTTTTTATAGACAATAGCTGCTCCGGTTCCTCCTAAAGTGAATGAAGGTCGAATCACTAATGGAAAACCAAATTCTTGTTCAATTTCTTTTCCTTGTAGGAATGAATTTGCCGTTTTTGCTGGTGCTTGTGGCACACCAATTTTATTGAGTAAGTTTTTAAACTGTTCTCTATCTTCTGTAATATTGATGGCGTTGATATCAACTCCAATTAATTTTACGCCAAAATCTTTCCAAATTCCTTTTTCATCCGCTTCGATACATAAATTCAATGCCGTTTGCCCTCCCATTGTAGGTAAAACAGCATCTATTTGTGGATGAGCTTTTAAAATTTCTATAATGGATTTTGTCGTTAACGGCTTTAGATACACATGATCGGCCATGGAGGGATCAGTCATGATAGTTGCCGGATTGGAATTAATTAAGATAACTTCAATTCCTTCCTCTCTTAACGAGCGAGCTGATTGCGAACCCGCATAATCAAATTCACACGCCTGTCCGATAACGATAGGCCCTGATCCAATAATTAAAACCGATTTGATTGAATTGTCTTTTGGCATTGTGTTGTTGTTTTGTGAAGTATTATGTGTAAAAATAATAGTATTGAAATTTATATTTAAAAAGCGTTGTTAAAACTTATTCAATTTTTATAAACACTTAAAAAAAAGCCGCTACTAATAAAAGTAACGGCTCTATATTGCTTTAAACTAAAACATTATTTTTTGTGTCTTGGTTCGCAAGAAACAGTCAATTTATGTCTTCCTTTAGCTCTTCTACGAGCAAGCACTTTTCTTCCATTAGCAGAAGCCATTCTATCCATGAAACCGTGCTTATTTCTTCTTTTTCTTTTTGATGGTTGAAACGTTCTCTTACTCATTGTAGTATCTTTTAAATTCTATAAATAAAAATCTTTTTTAAATCGGCTGGGATCCCTGTCCCGAAAACCGAGTGCAAATATACAAAGACTTTTTTCATTCGCAAGTACTTTTTTAAAAATATTTTTAATAGATTTTATTACCTTTGTAACCAATTTAAAATAATACTATGTTTCACAAAAATATCAAATTAGTCTTAACAGCATTAATTATAGGATTCGGAATTTATCAGTTTACCGAAAACGAAATTGGAAATGGCATCTTCTTATTATTACTCTCTACGATTTTTATTTTCTTGTACTTTAAAAATGAATTTATTTTATTGGCGTTTTTGAAACTGAGAAAACAAGATTTTCCAGGAGCACAAAAATGGTTGGCTCACATTAAAAATCCAGAAGGCGCTTTAGTAAAAAAACAACAAGGTTATTACAACTATTTGCATGGCCTTATGGTTTCGCAAACCAATTTAAATGAAGCCGAGCGCTATTTCAAAAAAGCAATTGCATTAGGCCTTTCGATGGATCAAGATTTAGCCTTAGCCAAACTACAATTAGCAGGAATCGCTATGACAAGAAGAAGAAAAATTGAGGCAACAAACTTACTTAACGAAGCCAAAAAGTTAGACAAGCAAAACATGCTTAAGGACCAAATTAAAATGATGAAAGATCAAATGAAGAAAATGTAAGCATTCAAATAATAATAAAAAGCACCAATTTAAATTGGTGCTTTTTTATTTACTCAATAGCATCTTACTTGCAATAAGCAATAACACAACTCCGAATACTTTTTTTAGCATTTTTTGATCAATTGTTACTGCTAATTTACTTCCCAAAAAACCACCCACCACAAAAAAAACAGCAATAACTGCCGCATAACGCCAATCCACATATCCTTGCTTGTAATAATTGTAAACCCCAGCCGCAGTAACTGGAACCATCAACACAGCCAAACTGGTCCCTTGTGCTTGATGTTGGGAAAAGCCTAACCAAAGCACCAATAATGGCACCATTATTATACCACCTCCTATACCAACCAGTCCGCTTAAAATACCGGCTAGTATTCCAACAAATATTAAGGCTACTACTGTTTGCATTGTCATTTTTCTCATTTATTTAGTATACCCTGTTGTAGGAATCTCAATTTCATATTTTTTCCCAGAGGCATTTAACAACATTTTATCGCGCAACCAAGGATTGTGTAACTTCAAAATTTTATAATTTACCCCTTGACTTTTAGCAAACTGAGCCAAATTTGTAATGGTAGAATCAACTACAATCTTTTTGGTAGCTATTGGATAATACAATGCTTCTTTAGGAATAGAAAAACCATAATTAGCCGCATTTTTCATAATTTCTTTCAAGGCTAATATTCTAAAAACGTAACGCGACGTTTCTTCAGTTAACAACAAATCATAATAATTATCAACTTGTTGTTCTTCCATTTTACTTTTTATTCCACCAATTCCACCATTATATGATGCAGCAGCTAATGTCCAAGAACCAAATTTTTCTTTGGCCGATAAGAAGTACTTACAGGCCGCCTCGGTCGCTTTCTCGAGATGATAGCGTTCATCCACTTGATCACTAACTTCCATCCCTTTTTCTTTTGCTGTTAAAGGCATAAATTGCCAAACTCCTCTAGCACCGGCTGGAGAAACTGCATTAACCAAGCTACTT
>DALYCS010000087.1:4873-7189 GCA_031973615.1 Flavobacterium sp.
TTTAAAATCATCAGGGATACCGTATTTTGCTAATATTGGCTCCAGAACAGGAAATACTTTATTGGCGCGTTTTAGCACCAAAGTAGTATTGGTATGATAATTCATATTGGTAATCATTTCTTTGTCTAAACGTTCTTGCACATCAGCCATATAAGTTGGCACTTCTTCACCGGCAAAATCCATTTGCAAACTATACCCCATTGGCGCATATTTCGTGTCTTCAGATACCACACCATAAATACATACACTTCCAAAAAGTGTTATTGCCATAATGACCACGTTAGTTTTTGATATGATTTTTTTCATTCTATTTATTTTACAATTAATTTAGGTAAATTTTCATTCAACCACTTGAATTTATTAAGAATCATAATATGCGTTCCACCTTTGACCACAATACAATTTTGAATGTGTTTGATAGGAAATACCTCATCGGCATCGCCATGAATATGAACAATTGAAGGAGCTCCTTCTTTTTGATTCCAACACAAAATGGTTTCTATAGCCCAATCCAAGTAGTTCTTATCTCGAACCGATAAATATTTTTCATACAGTTTAATGCGTTTGGACACAATGTTATCTCCATATGCATATGTAACCAATTTTTCAATATCTGCCAACAATTGAGTAGGTATTAACTTATAAGCTTTCGTACTCCGAGCGATTTTAAAACGCGTGGGAAACTCGTTATTGGATTTCACACTCGAAATTATGATCACTTTTTGAACGGGAATTAACTTTGCGATTTCTTGAACCAACACTCCACCAAAAGACACCCCAATTAATACTGGATTTTCGTGTGAAATATTTTGAGCCATCCGGGATGCATAACTTGTTATACTTTCTTTTTCATGGGGCAATAACCACTCTAAGAAATACATCTCAAATTGCGCTTCTGGCAATTTAATATTTTCAAAAATAGTTGAACTTGCCGCTAAACCGGGCATAAAATAAACTGGAATTTTATTCATGTTTACCATGTAGAAAAAGATTCGTAAATTTGTATGCTAATTGCTGTTATCATGGAAATCAAAGATAATGAACTTTTAAGACAATTTGAAATAATTACCCCCACCGGTTTAATCGCTATTGAATATTCTATTCAAGAACGAAAATTATTCTTAACAAAGTTTTGTGCCAATACAAATGAAGATGAAGCCCTTCACTTTGAATTTATCATTCAAGTGCTTCAAATTGCGGAAGATCGAAAATTAAAAGTCGTACCGACACATGCAAAATTTATTAGTTTTTTCAGAAAGAATAGAAAATACAGGACCCTTTTACCCCCAGGTCTAATGATATAATATAAAAAATCCCAAGAAAACTTGGGATTTTTTTTAGTTTTTAATAGTATTAAATTCAATTCGTACACTACCCTCTTCATCAATTTTTGTCAAATGAACATCCTGAAGCGTATTGACTAATGCAGGATCCCAGGGTGTTTTTATTTTTACATAATTTTCTGTAAAACCGTGTATATAACCTTCTTTGTTTTCACTTTCAAACAATACAGTTCGACTAGTTCCAATTTGACTTTCATAAAAAGCCCGTCTTTTCTTTACCGAAAGTCCGCGTAGCATTTTACTTCTTTTTGAACGCACATTTGCTGGCACCACGCCATCCATTTCGGCTGCTTCTGTATTATCTCGTTCCGAATAGGTAAAAACATGCAAATAAGAAATATCCAAATCATTTAAAAAATGATAGGTTTCTAAAAAATGTTCATCCGTTTCTCCTGGAAATCCAACAATAACATCAACACCAATACAGGCATGTGGCATTTCTTTTCGGATATTTGCTACACGATCTGTATATACTTCACGTAAATAGCGCCGTTTCATTTTCTTTAATATTTCATTAGATCCCGATTGCAATGGAATATGAAAATGAGGCACAAAAGTGCGACTTTTGGCAACAAAATCTATCGTTTCATTTTTTAATAGATTGGGTTCAATTGACGAAATTCGCAAGCGCTCAATTCCCTCCACCTCATCCAAAGCTTTGACCAAATCTAGAAAAGTATGTTCGTGTTTTTTATTACCAAACTCCCCTTTACCGTAATCTCCAATATTTACCCCAGTTAATACAATTTCTTTAATACCTTGTGCTGAAATTTCTCTTGCATTCTTCAAAACATTCTCTAAAGCATCACTTCGAGAGATTCCTCTTGCCAATGGAATTGTACAATACGTACACTTGTAATCACAACCGTCTTGAACTTTTAAAAAGGCACGCGTACGATCGCCAATAGAATAACTTCCCACATAAAAATCGGCTTCTTCGATTTCGCATGAATGAACTTCACCCATGTCGTTT
>DALYCS010000088.1:0-7182 GCA_031973615.1 Flavobacterium sp.
GTGGTTTTTTCACCACAAGTACAAGAAACACATGATTATTTTTCGTCTATACTTACGGCAGAGGTTTCAAATTTGAAAAAACTCGAAAATCCGGCCACAAAAATAATGATTGAAGATGCTTTACAAGAGATGGAACGCCTAGAAAAAGATTATGAATCCTTAAAAATAGAAATTCGAAAAAATGGTGAAAACAAACAAATTGTTTTTGCAATGATAACCAATATGCAAACCCGAATTTCCTTTATAAAACAAGTATTAGAACAAGTAGAACAAATAAATTCTCAATCCAATGAAAACAATACATAAATTTCTTTTGATTTTAATTTTACTACCAATAGTCGGAATAGCGTTCAATGGTGATAAAGATTTTACTAAAGAAAAAAACATAACAAAGGTATATTCAGTTAATCAAGAAGCCTCGCTAGGGATCTCAAACGCTTACGGAAATATTAATGTGTATTTATGGGATGAAAATAAAATTTCGATTCAAGTACAAGTTAAAGTTTCAGGAAATATAGAAAAAAAAGTAATTGAACGACTTGAGGATATTGATGTAAATTTCAGCAATACCTCATCACGTGTTATGGCAATAACTGAATTGAATGGAACAAACTGGCGTGGAAATTCAAATTTAAGTTATGAAATTAATTTTGTTGTCAAAATACCAAGAAATGCTTCGGTGGATTTAACAAACAAATATGGAAATATTTTAATAGATAAGCTGAATGGAAACCTAGACATTGACAGTAAATATGGGAGCTTATTTTTGGGTCAAATTAATGGAAAGATCAATCGTATCACTATGGCTTATTCCCAAAATTCGAGTATTAAAAGTATCGAAAAACTGCAATTAAGTTCTCAGTATTCCGAAATTGATATTACTAATGGCGAACAAATTAACGTAAGTGGAAATTATAACACCATTAATTATCAATCTTTAAATTCGTTACAGGTCTCTTCAAATTACACAAAAATAAAAGGATCAATTGTATCAAGAACTACAATAAGCGGAAATTATCTCACAATAAAATTAGGAACAGTAGACCATTCGTCAATCATTAATTCAAACTATAGTGACATTCAATTGGACACAAATAGTAAAACCGATCTAATTGATATCAATGGAAATTATACAAATTCAAAAATTTCGTTTGGCACTGATTTTCCATTTGATTTAAAACTAAATATGAAATATGGTACTTTAAAAGAAACGCTAGGAATACGATTAAAATATTCCGATAAATACGAAAAAAACAACCTCAAAATTTTCACAGGATATCATATTACTCCTGGAAAAGCTAAAGTATCAATCACTACTAATTATGGAACTATTCAATTATTAAATCAATAAATCATGACAAAAATTATCCTTGCCTTTGCACTTATTAGTTTTTCATTTTGTGAAGCACAAAACTGGAAACAAGAAAAAATTAAAGAATCTGGAAATCAAATCACAAGCAATCGTACCACACCTGAATATGACCAAATTGCAATTAGTGGTCCTTTTAAAGTAACTCTATTAGCTGGAAAAGAAGGCGCTATTTCAATAACTGGTGATGAAAATGTTGTCGAACATGTAGTTACTGAAGTTAAAAACAATGAACTTAAAATTTACTTTGAGAAGAAAAAAAATTACTCTTATAAATCAAAAATAACAATCGAAGTTCCTTTTGAAAGCATCAATACGATTCTTTTTACAGGTTCTGGAGATATTACTACCAAGAATACTATTATCTCGGATGATTTCAATATCTATTTAACGAGTTCTGGAGATGCAACTATTGATGTAAAATCAACAAAAACAACAGCATCAGTGGCTGGTTCGGGAGACATAGTCCTTTCTGGAACATCAACAATATTAAAAGCATCTGTTGCGGGTTCTGGTGACCTAGATTGTTCTAAATTAATAGTTGAAAACGCAACTGCCGATGTAGCGGGTTCTGGTGATATAAAAGTAAACTGCTCGCAAAAACTTGTTGCAGGAGTTGCAGGTAGTGGTAGTATTAAATACAAAGGAAACCCTGAAACTCTTGAAAAATTTGTTGCGGGATCGGGAAATATTATACTATTAAACGAGAGAAGACCCTAACGCTAAACCACAAATTTTTTACTTTAGAGAAATTAAAACCTATTAGTTAATAATAATATTTACTAATTTTGGTTGCATAACCATAGCTGAAGTAACGATGCGAATCAAATCCTATTTAATTTCAATTGGCTGTTTCTTGTTGTTGATGAGTTGCAGTGAAGAAACAACCACTCGGTCTTCTCTGAACGAAGTCTATGCATTACGCAATGTAAGTGGTGGATTTGCCGGCGCAGATGTAGATTATGAAAATGGTGCGGTGACTTGGGCCTTTGATTCCGACCGTCACGAATTGGTTGTTACCAGTTTAATCATCAATAACGGTCCGCAAAGCGTTTATTTACCGCTACAATCGGGCACTTATCAGTATTCCACCACGCAATCGAACGGAAAAACCTACCTCCAAATTGAAGGTCACCAAATTTATGACAATGGCGATTATGGTCGTTATATTTTGAATACAGATGGTTCGCTAGTAATCGATCAAGGGGAAGGCAGTACTGGAATGGCAGCAGATTTGTTAACGCTTTATTTTGAATAAATCCTAAACGTTGGCACTTCGCTTTAAATAGCCAATTACCGTTTCATTAAAAATAGCAGGTTGTTCTACATTTACAACATGACCACAGTTCTGAATCACAAATAATTCAGCAGTTCGGGTATGACTTGCCACTACTTGTCGCACCGAAGGTAAAAACATATAATCTTCTTCTCCCATAACATAAAGTGTGGGGATATCCAATTCTACTTGTCGAAACCAGCGCAAAACTGGGTTAATCTCAGCCGTAAGTTTGAACCACTTGATGAATTCTTTTTGGTACAACTTTTTAGCCTCGTTTATGAACAGCAACCTGGAATTCTTGTGATTTTTTTTGGGCATAATCACAAAAGCAAAAAACTTATACAACACCAAATACGGCAACACATACTTAAACATATTGCCCACTCGCATTAAAATTTGCGAACGGAAATTCATTTTTAAAATGGCACCACCCAAAATCATACTTTTCACTCTTGTGGGATGCATTTCTGCCAATTGTCGGATGACAATAGATCCTAAAGAAATACCTACAAAATGCGAATTTTTAATTTTAAGGTGATCAATTACTTCAAGGATATCGTTTGCAATTGACTGAAAGGTGTATTTTTGTTTGAATGCCGTTTTAATAGGCTCATTCGAATTGCCATGACCTCGTAAATCAAGCAACAAAACATTGAAATGCTTTTGAAAATCGCGAATTTGCTTAAACCAAATAGACGAGCTTCCTCCTGCTCCATGAACAAAGGTTACCCATTCCGAACTTGTTTCGTTGGTATATAGTGTGTACGAAATCAATTGGTTTAATTTTATTCAAATGTACCTTTTTTTGATGGAAAAAAAAAGCGCTAGATTTTTGATTGCAATTGCTTGAAGTATTCCAAGGCTTTGAACAATCGGGTGCCGTGCCAAGAAAAGTATTCGCCATCGACAAAAACCGTTTTGGCATGGTGGGTATACCGGCCAATTTCAAAAGCATGTTCGTCTTTAAAGGGAAAAGGTTCAGAGGACAAAAATACATAATCAGGATCGCCGTCTAAACGTATTTTTTTCAATTCAACTTCTGGATAACGACCCTCCTTATTAGAATAGATATTCTCCAATTGATTCAATTGCAATAAAGTATTGATGTAGGTCGAATTACCTGCCACCATATAGGGATTAGCCCAAATAAAATAAGCTACTTTTTTTACCGGTTTATCCACAATGAAATTCCTGAAATCGTCTAGTCTAAAATTAATTTTATCAATCCACTTTTGGGCTTCGGTACGTTTATTGAATAGCTGTCCCAAATCGTGTAGGGTTTGCATATTATCTTCTAGGGTTTGTATGTGGGTTACCCAAACCGGACAAATTGCACTCAATTGCACCACCATTTCATGGGTGTTTTCTTCTTTATTGCAAATAATGATATCCGGTTGCAATGCAGCGATTGCTTCCACCTTTACCTGCTTCGTTCCTCCTACAATCGTTTTGGTGGATTTAAAATGAACAGGATGCACACAAAATTTTGTAATTCCTACGATCTGTTCTTCCAATCCCAAGTCATACAACAATTCCGTTTGAGAAGGCACTAAAGAAACGATACGTTTTGGCGTGGTTTCAAAAGTATGTTCGGTTCCAATGGAATCTATGAATCGAGTTGGTTTCAAGTTGACGTAAAAATTGACTTAATTACCCTTTAGGAGAATTGCTTGCATCTCTTGTTGCAACTTCAACGCTTCTTCTCTCGCCTTTTCGGCAAAATCAGTACCGTTGGAAGCATAGATAATACCTCGTGAAGAATTGATTAACAACCCAACATTTGCATTCATGCCGTATTTACACACTTCTGACAAACTGCCACCTTGAGCACCCACACCTGGAACTAATAAGAAACTATTGGGAACTATTTTTCTAATTTCGGTGAAATATTCTGCTTTAGTAGCCCCTACCACATACATTAAATTTTCAGTATTTTTCCATGATTTCGATGTTTCCAAAACCATTTTATACAATTCTCTTCCTTCAACGTTTTGTGTTTGAAAATCAAAAGCACCTTCATTAGAAGTTAAAGCCAGCATTATGGTATGTTTGTTTTCAAACGCTAAAAATGGCTCTACTGAATCTTTGCCCATGTATGGAGCCACAGTCACCGAATCAAAATTCAAGTCTTCAAAAAAAGCTTTTGCATACATGGATGAAGTATTGCCAATATCGCCGCGTTTGGCATCGGCAATCGTAAAAATTTTTGGGTGTTTGGCATTGATATACGCTATGGTTTTTTGCAGCGCTTGCCAGCCTTTTATTCCATAGGCTTCATAAAAAGCAGTATTGGGTTTATAAGAAACACAAAGATCATGCGTTGCATCAATAATAGCTTTGTTAAATTCAAATATAGGATCTTCGAGCGCCAATAAATGCTGAGGAATTTTATTCAAATCGACATCCAAACCAATGCAAAGAAATGATTTTTTAGTTCGGATTTGGGTAATTAGTTGTTCAGTAGTCATTGTGTTGTTGTTGGTTGTTTAAACGCAAAGTTCGCAAAGTTTTTCGCAAAGTTCGCAAGGATTTAAAAAAAATGCCAAACAAATTATTGTTTAGCATCTTTTCTATGTATTCTATGTTCTGTTTTCTTTCATTTAGAAAACTTCGCTTTCTTTTAGTTTTTCTGTATTGGCTACCAATTGTAATTCTTCAATCATTTTGTGAAGATTTCCATTCATGAAACCATCTAAATCGAAAATACTTAAGCCAATTCTATGATCGGTAATTCTACCTTGTGCATAGTTGTAAGTACGAATTTTTGCCGATCGGTCACCCGAACTTACTTGAGAATTGCGTTTTTTCGCATCTTCCTCTTGTTTTTTGGCCAATTCCATTTCGTACAAACGCGAACGTAAAACCGTTAACGCTTTATCTTTGTTTTTATGTTGCGATTTCTCGTCCTGACATTGCGCCACCAAACCTGTTGGAATGTGTGTCATACGAACCGCCGATTTCGTTGTATTTACCGATTGCCCACCAGGACCAGACGAACAGAAAAAGTCGATACGAACGTCGTTCATGTCGATTTGTACGTCAAATTCCTCTGCTTCTGGCAATACCATTACGGTTGCTGCTGAAGTGTGCACGCGTCCTTGTGTTTCCATTTGTGGCACACGTTGTAACCTCCAGAAGTTCCTTCACTAACATCTACTACAGAAGTTCTCCAACCTCTAGAATCGCAATATTTAGTATACATACGGTACAAATCACCAGCAAAGATAGAAGCTTCATCACCTCCAGTTCCAGCACGAATTTCCACCATAACGTTTTTCGCATCTTCAGGGTCTTTAGGAATCAACATATACTTGATTTCTTCTTCCAATTGAGGCAAACGTTCTTTAGCTTCGTCCAATTGCATTTTAGCCATTTCTACCATTTCGGCATCGGAACCATCCGCAATAATTTCGTTAGCTTCCTTAATATTTCCGTCAAGATTAATGTATTCTTCACGTTTATCTACTAAAGCTTTAAGGTCTTTGTATTCTTTATTTAATTGTACATAACGCTTTTGATCGGCAATTACATCAGGCTGAATAATCAAATCTGATACTTCGTCAAAACGTTGTTTTACATATTGTAATCTATCTAACATAGCTGTTATTTATTTTGGAGTGCAAAGTTACAATTTTAGTTGAAAGTTTAAAAATTTAAGTTCCGAATCTTAGGAATAAAGTTTTTATCTGAAAATCAACTTCTTAGAAATATTATTTAAAATAAATCTAAATAAACTTTGTAGATTCATTTTCCTGCTCTACATTTGCATTATTATTTTAATTAAATCTAAATAAGATGTATAAAAACATTTTTAAAACTATAGTCCTATTGTCTTCCCTACAGGCAATTTCGCAAGAAAATTTAAACGATGTAAGTGAATACAATTTTACAGAAAACGATACTGTAAAAAAATTAAAAGAAGTGCTTATTGAAGCCAAAAAAAATCCTTCAAAATCTTCGGTAAACAGGGCTGGAATCAAAGAAAAAGATTTACCTCAAGCCATTCAGGTTATTGGTACAGAAATTATCCAACAGCAACAATCCATTCGTTTGAGTGATGTGGTTAAAAATGCAAACGGTGTTTATGTGGGTTCGGCTCGTGGTGGCGCTCAAGAATCGTTTTGGTCAAGAGGTTACGACATGTCGGCAAACAATATGTTTAAAAACGGATTCCGTTTTAACAGCGGTTCTATTCCAGAAGTTTCTTCGTTAGAAAAAGTAGAAATTTTAAAAGGAAGTGCAGCACTTTTATACGGAAATGTAGCACCTGGTGGAATCATGAACATGGTAACCAAAACACCTAACTTTAAAACCGGTGGCGAATTCACTATGCAAGCAGGAAGTTATAATTTCTACAAACCTTCGGCTGATGTATATGGTGCTTTTAATAATACAATTGCGTTTCGCTTTAACGGTTCGTATGAAAACTCGGAAAGCTTTAGAGATTACGTTACTAAAGAACGTTACTACGTAAATCCTTCCCTACTTTTTAAAGTGAGTGATAAAACCGACATCACCTTACAAGCCGATTATT
>DALYCS010000089.1:0-2144 GCA_031973615.1 Flavobacterium sp.
ATTCATGCTTCAAAAAATATAGACATTAAAAAATTTCAATAATGAAAAAAATTATCACTGTTGTTGTATTGGTTTCAGCATTCACATCTTGTAATTCAGTTAAAGAATACGACAAACAATATATCAATGATCCCGATATGAAATTATCCGCTCGAACTTCTGAGCGTTATGAAACTACATTTCAGGTATATAGAGAAGCAGCTTCGGGTGCAAATGGAGGAAAAACCGGTGGCGGATGTGGATGTAATTAAGAAATGAATATGAAAAGAATTATAATATTAGCGCTACTATTTAGTAACATTATTGCTTTTTCTCAAGCGAAAGATTCGACTAATGTGGCGTATAAAAAAAGAGTATTAGAAAATGTCGAAGTTGACTTTTTAATGAGTTATTACCAACAAGTTGGTATACATTCTTCGGTTTCTGGAGGTATAGGTTCTGAAAAATTAACCGATGTAGCGTCTAATTTTACGGTATCCATTCCGTTAAACGACGATGATGTTTTGACGGTTGATGCCGGACTTTCGGCTTATACTTCGGCCTCTTCCAGTAACATCAATCCATTCAATGCCACAGGAGCTTCAGGTGGCGATAGGAATGGTCGTGATGACGATGACGACGATGATGATGGCCCAACTGCTCCCTATGGTACACCATGGCAAGCTTCTTCGGGAGCATCTGCTCAAGATGTATTAGGTTCTGCAGTAATAAATTATAGCCACTCTAGCGATAGTCGCAATTTTATTTGGAGTTCAGATGTAGCCTTTTCAAATGAATACGATTATACTTCTATTGGTTTCGGGGGTGGCATCAGCCAGTTATTCAACAATAAAAACACAGAATTATCCTTAAAAGCAAGTGTTTATCTTGATCAATGGCGACCAATATATGCTACCGAATTGCATGAATATGCACGTTTTGGAACAAATTTTCAAAATAATGGTTTTTTTAGTGGCGTTACAATATTGAATCAAAATGGTGTGGCAACAACGAGTTATCTTCCATCAAAATTTAAACCATGGGAATCTACCAATCGAAATTCGTATGCTGTTTCCTTCGCCTTTTCTCAGGTAGCTACAAAAAGGTTGCAATTTTCTTTATTTTTAGATGTGTTACAACAAGAAGGGATGCTCTCAACACCGTATCATCGTATTTATTTTGCTGATAAAGCAAATTATTACATTGGTCAGGCCCAATATATTCCTGTATATAGAACCAATCAAAACAGCGGTGTATATCAATTGGCAGATGATATTGAGCGTTTACCATCAACTCGTTTTAAAACACCATTTGGCAGCCGATTAAACCTATATATAAACGAACGTTTAGCCATTAGAACCTATTATCGTTATTATTGGGATGACTGGGGAATTACCTCGCATACGGCTAGTGTAGAATTGCCTATAAAGTTATCGGACCAATTTACTTTTTCACCAACATACAGATACTATACCCAGCAAAGTTCAAAATATTTTGCGCCATACGAAACCCACATATCAACAGAAACTTTTTATACTTCTGATTATGATTTGTCAACATTTAAAACCGCTCAATATGGTTTTGGTTTCCATTATACTGATATTTTTACTTCGGGAAAAATTTTAAATTTTGGACTAAAGAATATTGATTTCAGATACAATCATTACGAAAGAAATGATGGGTTACAAGCAAATATAGTAACCATTGGTTTCAAATTCGTTGAACAATAATTCTACATTATGCACATTCTAATTGTTGAAGATGAAAAAGGGATCGTTGATTTTCTCAAGCAAGGATTAGAGGAAGAAGGGTTTGTTATTTCCTATGCTACAAATGGTAAAGAAGGACTTGATATGGCCATTTCATTACCTATTGATTTGGTTTTATTAGATTGGATGTTGCCCAAAATGACCGGGATCGAGGTTTGTATGGGCATACGTTTACAAAAAAATATCCCAATCATTTTTTTAACTGCTAAAGATACGGTTCAAGAAACCATTGAAGGTCTTAAAGCAGGCGCAAATGATTACATCAAAAAACCATTTTCCTTTGACGAACTTTTAGAACGCATTAAAATTCATTTTCGAAACAACGGTTTGCATAATGTATTAACCCTTGGAAATATTACATTAGATAAAAATAAATTTCAAGTATTTGTAAATGAA
>DALYCS010000089.1:2154-7141 GCA_031973615.1 Flavobacterium sp.
AGATGTTTCTGCTGCCGCCACACCAAAAACTTCACAACTGAGAGAAACAGGAGTTTTGACCTGAAAATCTGGATTCTCTGTAGTGTGGCGGCATGGGGCATGCGTAAATACCCCGCAGAACGTGGGCTTCACAAGCTAATTTATCTCTAGGTGTGGCGAAAATGTATGTAGATGGCTGGGGCGGCTGGATTCGAACCAACGAATGGCGGTACCAAAAACCGCTGCCTTACCACTTGGCGACGCCCCATCGGAAAACACAGTTATGTAATAAAAATAAATTTCAAGTATTTGTAAATGAAGTAGAAGTAACTTTGACCCAACGTGAATTTGAATTACTGGAATACCTTATCAAAAACAAAGGAAGTGTTTGTACACGACACAAAATAATTGAAGATGTATGGGATATTCATTTTGATTATGATACCGGAGTTATTGATGTTTTTATGAATGCCATCCGAAAAAAATTAAATCTTACCAAAGACGAAGAAATAATTAAAACTATTCGGGGTATCGGATATATTGCCAATGACTAATTTTTTTCCATTTTCCTTCAAAAATAGAATTGCATTTAATTATATTTTAAGTGGCTCATTTCTTATTGCTTTAGTGTTTATTTTTCTGTACGGAATTGTAAAATATTATGTAAACGAACACATCAATGAAGGCATTCAAGAAGAGTTGAAAATTCATCTTGATGATGTTAAAATAGATAGGAACTACACGTATTTGATTCAAGTAGATCAATGGCGCGCACGCGAACACAATACTATTAGTGTTAATCCGGTTTTTGTTCAATTTTACGACAATCATAAGCTCTTGATTGACAAATCTCCAAACTTAAAAAGTGAAAATTTAGTTTTATTTGATGATCGAAAAAATAATTTATTTATCGATACTACATTACATACTATTCCGATTCGTCAAATACAAACTGCAATTATTACTAATGATAAAGTTGTAGGGTATTTAGTGATTGCCATGTCTGTAGAAGATTTTGAAATTGTTCAACTTTTAAAAAACGTCCTTCTCTTTATTTTTCCGATTATCATATTAATTTTATTTTTTATAGCTCGTTTTTTTGCAGGTAAAAGTATCAAACCCGTTAATACGATAATAGAAACTTCTAGTCAAATTACACGCGACAATTTACAAATGCGAATTCCGCTCCCCAAAAACAAAGACGAATTGTTTGAGCTTTCTCAGAACATCAATCATTTATTGGATCGTATTGAACAGACCATTGAGCGGGAAAAACAATTTACATCCGATGCATCGCATGAATTAAGAACCCCATTAGCTGTTATAAAAGGTACAATGGAAGTGTTGATACGAAAACCTAGAAATCAACATGAGTATGAAGAAAAAATCAGTTTTTGTATTTCAGAAGTGGATCGTTTGAATCATATGCTAGATCAATTGCTGCTCTTGGCTCGATTTGAAAACCAAAAACAAAATATCAAAAACGAATTGGTATATTTAAATGCAATAGTACTAGATGTCTTGGCTCGATTTTCGGATAAAATTAAAAACAAAAAAATCAACATTTCTACAAATTTTTCAAATGAATTTACCATCGCATCTGATAACTATCTTGTGGCAATTATCGTAAGTAACTTGTTGTCAAATGCAATAAAATACACACAGGATGATGGAGAAATATCGATTCTTTTATGTAATAAAGACAATATTGTTCAATTATCGATCATCGATAACGGAATCGGTATAGCAACATCGGATATAGCAAAAGTTTTTCAATCCTTTTACCGTTCAGATAGTTCCAATCACGCCACAATTAAAGGAACAGGACTCGGTTTGTCTATTGTGAAAAGACTGTGTGATTTATTAAAAATTGAAATCAATATCGAAAGTGAATTGCATAAGGGAACTTGCATAATATTAAGCTTTGATTCAGAATAACTTAAGTAGTTCTTAAGTAAGATTTTTATATCATTCCTTATTTTTGTGCAATAAAATTTCTTTGTATGCTCGAAAAAATTATTGCGATCAGCTTAAAAAACAAACTCATTGTTCTCCTTTTTACACTTGGAGTTGTAGGATTTGGTGTGTATTCTGTATTCCAAATTTCAATTGGCGCTGTTCCGGATATTACGAATAATCAAGTACAGGTATTAACCACCTCTCGAAATTTATCTACTCAAGATATTGAGCAATTCATTACCTATCCTGTAGAAATTGAAATGGCAAATTTGCCCAGTGTAAAAGAAATTCGATCGGTTTCAAAATTTGGATTATCGGTTGTTACAATCGTATTTGATGACGAAATCGGCACCTATTTACCAAGGCAATTGATTGCAGAAAAAATCAAAGCAGCAACTGAAAAAATTCCAGCGGGTTTTGGAACTCCAGAAATGGGTCCGATTACTACTGGATTGGGTGAAATTTATCAATATACCTTAGAAGTAAAGCCTGAATATAAAGACCTCTATTCCGTAACTGATCTAAGAACCTTACAAGATTGGGTTGTAAAACGGCAATTATCGGGCATAAAAGGGGTTGTGGAAATCAATACCTGGGGTGGTTTTTTAAAGCAATATGAAATTGCAATTAATTCAACCCGTTTGAAAGCTATGAATATTACTACAGTTGATGTATTTACAGCATTAGAAAAAAACAACAGTATTGCTGGAGGCGCTTACATTGAGAAAGTAAATCAAAGTTATTTCATTCGAGGAGAAGGAAAAGTAAGTAGCATTAATGATATTGAAAACATTGTTGTTAAAAATGAATCGGGATTACCCGTTTATATTAAAAATGTTGCAACGGTACGGTTTGGCCATGCAAATCGTTTTGGCGCAATTACGGGTAATGGAGAAGGTGAAAAAGTATTGGGACAAGTAATGATGCTAAAAGGAGGTAACTCTAAACAAGTTATTGACGATGTAAAGCATAGAGTAGCTGAAATTCAAAAAACACTTCCAAAAGGAATTTATATTAATGGCTTTTTAGAGCGAAGTGAATTAGTAGGTAAAACGACTTTTACCGTTGCCGAAAATTTAATTTTAGGGTGCTTAATCGTCATTTTTGTAGTGGTTTTACTCTTGGGAAATTGGCGTTCTGGTTTAGTGGTAGCGTCAGTAATTCCACTTTGCTTATTATTTGCCATATCGTTTATGAATATTTTTAAGATAGATGCCAACTTAATGAGTTTAGGTGCAATAGATTTTGGAATTATTATTGACGGTGCAGTAATCATTGTTGAATTTATAGCTTTTCAAATTGCGAATAAATCAAGGCATTTGGTAGGGTTAACAAAAGAACAACAACAAATAGAGATTGATCAAATTACGTACAAAAGTGCTTCAAAGATGATGAATTCGGCAATATTTGGCCAATTGATTATATTAATTGTGTTTATTCCTATTTTATCATTATCGGGAGTGGAAGGCAAAATGTTCAAACCGATGGCAATGACTTTTAGTTTTGCTCTTTTAGGTGCCATGCTATTCTGTTTTACCTACGTCCCTGTAGTTTCTTCTCTATTTTTAAAGCCAAAAGCAGAAAATACAAATTCATTTTCTCATCGATTGATAAATAAATTAAATTCGTTGTATTTGCCTGTTATTCAATGGGCTTTAAAAAATACTAAGAAAGTGCTTTATGGTGCTTTAAGTTTATTATTATTTGCAATCGTATTATTTACTACAATGGGAGGAGAGTTTATTCCAACACTCGATGAAGGCGATTTTGTGATTCAACCCGTATTAAAAACTGGAACATCTTTAAGCAAAACCATTGAAACGACTACAAAAATCGAAAAAATTATTTTAGCTCATTTTCCAGAAGTATCACAAGTAGTTAGCAGAATTGGTGCAGCAGAAGTACCTACAGATCCGATGAGCATGGAAGAAAGTGATATCATTGTTAAGTTAAAACCAAAATCAGAATGGGTTTCTGCGACAACTAAAGATGAATTAGCAGATAAAATTAAAACGGCTATAGAGCAAAAAATTCCAAATATGGAAATTGAATTTACACAACCTATTGAAATGCGATTTAACGAATTGATTTCAGGCTCACGTTCGGATGTTGCTGTTAAAATAATTGGTGAAGATTTGACGGTATTAGCTAAAAAAGCAGAAGAAATTGAAAAAGCAATAAAAAAAACGATAAGACTGGCGAACCCAAAAAGTAATTGTTTCTTAAAAAAGAAAAGCCCATCGCCATAAGTTTCAAAAGCAAAAATGTAACTCGAGGTGTACACTTGAACAATCCCCATCCCCAACAAAGCTAAAAGCGCTAAAAATAAATTGGAAGATAGGGGTTTTGTCATGAAATTAATTTAAATCATCGCCACCTTGAGCGGAAGGAGATGCTGCTCCTGGTGCAGATCCGGGACCTTTAGACGTTGAGGCTGGGGATGCCGTTGAACTCGAAGTAGAAGAGTTCGAGCTTTTCTGATAGTGGCAACAAAATATAACGCCAAATAAATCAGATGCATTTTTATAATTAGTTAAAGTGAACTGTTTATTGACGTCACATTTTTTGGACATGCGAAGATTCACTTCCACATCAACATCATTATTGGCATCACCATTTACAAACTCACAATACAAACCAGAGCTCTGTGCTACTTTATTTCTTTCCTCTTGTCTTTTTTGCATGGAGGTACACCCTGACAAGAAAAAAAATCCAACAAGGACAGAGGCTACAATCTTTATACCGGACATATGAATCTCCTTCTGGTTAGTTGCTCCGGCATTTGCGAGATGCCGGAATATTCTATTTAATTAATTCCGCAATTCAAGTTTTATTCTTCAATTGAGACTTCGATTTGTAGACCTTAGGGCCAGTGAAAAAGAGTGATCACTTATCTATTGACTGGCCCTAAGTTTTAATTATGTTCTTTTCTATAAAAATTATTGAAACTTTCGAATGATCTCTTTGAAATAGTCACCACGTTCGGCATAACTATCAAACATATCATGACTAGAACACCCCGGAGACAACAGGACAATATCACCAATTC
>DALYCS010000090.1:0-7076 GCA_031973615.1 Flavobacterium sp.
ATTCAAGGTAATTTCTAATAATCTAACGCTGATAAAATAGCATGAAATATCTATCTTGACTACATTGACATATACTTTATCTTATGATAAATCGTATCAATAAAAATTAAAAATATGAGAAAAATTCTTTTGGGTCTAATTACTATTTTATTTACTTCTTCACAACCCATTCAAAATCAGCCTTTGGTGATAAATTTTAGTTTGATTAATGGAAATTTTTCCACCAATGATTACTCGGGTGTCTTATCAGTTACATTGCCGGTTGGCGCTACAACTGCTCAAACAACGATTCAAATTACCGATGATACGATCGATGAAGGTGACGAAGAATTATTGATTGATTTACAAAGTGCTCCTTCGGGTTATGTGAATAATAATGATAATATCATACTAAGAATATATGATAATGATTATACGGTACAATCTTTTGGTACACCTTTAAATCCCACTTATGGATTAGTAACGCCTACAATTCCGTCGGGATATT
The DNA here is from genome assembly GCA_031973615.1 of Flavobacterium sp. Lineage (GTDB taxonomy): Bacteria > Bacteroidota > Bacteroidia > Flavobacteriales > Flavobacteriaceae > Flavobacterium. The sequence continues at coordinate 488 of DALYCS010000090.1, forward strand.
ATGATGCCTTAGAAGGACTCTCGGGAAGTGCTTTAAAACAAGCAGTACAAGATATTATTGCCAATCCTTCGTTAGTGCGTTTGCATAGCTATTCAGATATCTGGGACATTATTCGAACAGCTGATCAAAACCCATTGAATTCCAACCAAGTTTGGTGCATGTATATTGAATCGCCAATGGCAAAAATTGACCAGCAGAACGGAACTAGTATTGTGGGTAAATGGAATCGCGAACATATTTTTTGTCAATCAAGGGGAGGATTTGAAGTGTCAAGTAACGACACGGCGGACGGAATTAATTTTTGGAACGCCACAAGCGCTGCTACTGTTACTGATGGTGTTTCAGATGCTCACCACATTCGTATTGAAAACGGTCAAGAAAATTCGTCACGAAACAATAAAAATTATGGTACCGTAAATTCAGCTACTGTTTATGCCGGTCCAACAAATACCCAAGGTTCTTGGCATGGAGATGTAGCGAGAGCTTTGTTTTACATGGCTGTACGTTTCAACGGTTTGAATGTGGTTGCAGGAGATCCAAGTGAGTATTTGCCAAACACAACTACTGCATCAGGGAATATAGGAGATTTAGCTACCTTATTAACTTGGCATCAAACCGATCCGAGAGATGATTATGAAATGAATCGCAACAATTATATTTATACATGGCAAATGAACCGCAATCCTTTTATTGATCATCCGTCTTTAGTACAGTATATTTTTGGGGCTAATTACGGACAGCAGTGGTTTTCAGCATTATCAAATCAGCAATTTTATTCGACACATATCGTAGTCTATCCAAATCCCACATCCGATTATATTATAATTTCAGGGGTAGAAGGAAAGGCCTTTGCAGAAATCCATACCCTTACAGGACAATTGATTCATAGCTTTGCGTTTGAAAACGAGTTGCAAGTAGCATGCAAGTGGAATCCGGGAATGTATTTGATTACTATTGCACAAGGAACTACTACCGTTACCAAGAAAATAATAATTCGATAACTTTTAAAAATAAAACCCTTTAAAAAAGGGCTTTATTTTTAAAAGTTAGGAGATAAATTATATTTTTTATAGAAATTATCCAAAGCTTCCAAAACTTCGTCTTCTGTATCCACTACTTTGATTAGATTTAAATCATCTGGATTAGCATTTTTCATTTTCTCGATCATTACCGTTTTAATCCAATCGAGTAGACCCGACCAAAATTCAGTTCCTACTAATATAATCGGAAATTTTCCAATTTTTTTGGTTTGGATCAACGTTACCGCTTCAAAAAGTTCATCCAGTGTCCCAAAACCACCAGGCATCACAACAAACCCCTGCGAATATTTGACAAACATTACTTTTCGTACAAAGAAATAGTCAAAGTTTAGGTTTTTATCTTTGTCTATGTAGGGATTATAATGTTGCTCAAAGGGTAATTCGATATTCAAACCAACGGATGTTCCTCCTCCAAAATGAGCGCCTTTGTTTCCCGCTTCCATAATGCCGGGTCCGCCACCTGTAATTACGCCATATCCCGCTTTACTTATTTTAAACGCTATTTTTTCGGCTAATTGGTAATAGTTGTCTTCTGGCTTGGTTCGTGCTGATCCAAAAATAGACACACAAGGACCAATTCTTCCCATGGACTCATAACCATTGACAAACTCAGACATGATTTTAAAAATTGCCCAAGAGTCGTTTGATCGAATTTCATTCCAAGTTTTTTGCTTGAATTTTTCTTGAATTCTGTGATCGTCGTTTTCGTATTGATCTGCTGCCATAATCGTTTCGTATTAATTTTTAAAAAAGCTTACTAAGATAATTCTTTTTTCAAAAACTGCGCTGTATAACTATTGGTATTTTTTATAATTTCTTCAGGAGTCCCTTTAGCAACGACTTCACCACCACCTTTGCCGCCTTCATATCCGATATCAATGACATAATCGGCCAACTTAACGACGTCTAAATTGTGTTCGATAATTAAAACCGTATTTCCTTTATCAACCAATACATTGATAACGTCCATTAATACACGAATATCTTCAAAGTGTAAGCCTGTTGTGGGTTCGTCTAAAATATAAAAGGTATTTCCGGTATCTTTTTTAGATAATTCTGTGGCTAATTTAATTCGTTGCGCTTCACCCCCGGAGAGTGTTGTGCTTTGTTGTCCCAATGTAATATATCCCAGACCAACATCTTGAATGGTTTTGACTTTTCGATAAATTTTCGGAATGTTTTCAAAGAAATCTACCGCTTCATCCACTGTCATGTTCAAAACATCGGAAATCGATTTTCCTTTGTAACGAACTTCTAAAGTTTCTCTATTGAATCGTTTGCCCATACAGGTTTCACATTCTACATAAACATCGGGTAGAAAGCTCATTTCAATGGTTCTAACCCCAGAACCTTCACAGGTTTCACAACGACCACCTTTAACATTAAAACTAAATCTTCCCGGTTTATAACCACGAATCATCGCTTCGGGTGTTTGCGTGTATAAATTTCTAATTTCCGAAAAGACATCGGTATAGGTAGCAGGGTTTGAGCGTGGGGTTCTTCCAATCGGACTTTGGTCGATGTCGATTACTTTATCAATATGTGTTAACCCTTCAATTTTTTTGTAAGGTTGTGGTTTTTTTACTGCATTGAAAAAATGGGTATTCAATATTGGATACAAAGTTTCATTGATTAATGTAGATTTTCCACTGCCCGAAACACCCGTTACACAAACTAATTTTCCTAACGGAATTTCAATGGAAACATTTTTTAAATTATTTCCTGTTGCACCTGTTAGTTTGATCGATTTTCCGTTACCTTCTCTACGAGTTTTTGGCACTTCAATCTTCATTTTGCCATTCAAATAATGTGCGGTTATGGTATTTTCTTGCAATAATTCTTTGGGTGTTCCTTTACTGATGATTTGGCCACCAAATCGGCCTGCCTTCGGACCAATATCTATCACATAATCGGCACGTTCAATCATGTCCTTGTCGTGTTCTACCACAATTACAGAGTTGCCTATATCACGGAGACTTTCTAACGATTTGATCAGTCGTTCATTGTCTCTTTGGTGCAAACCGATACTGGGTTCGTCCAATATATATAAAACACCTACTAATTGTGAACCAATTTGCGTGGCCAATCGAATCCGTTGGGCTTCCCCTCCCGAAAGTGATTTTGAACTTCTGTTCAAGGATAAATAATTCAAACCTACATCCAATAAAAAATGCAATCGGGCTTTAATTTCTTTGACAACTTCAACCGCAATAACTTTTTGTTTTTCCGATAAATGCTGGTCTAAATTTGTGAACCATTCTGACAATTCAGCGATATCCATTTGGACTAATTCACCGATATTTTTACCGTTTAATTTGAAATATAAAGATTCTTTTCTCAAACGCGTGCCGTCACATTCGGGACAATCATTTTCGTCCATAAATTCTTTTGCCCAACGTTTAATACTTGCCGAGTCAGAATTGTCGTATTGATTTTTTATGAAGTTGGATATGCCTTCGAAATCAATTTTATAATCTTTGGTAATTCCCATAACTTTGGATACCACAGAAAATTTTTCATTTCCTCCATATAAAATTATATCCATAGCTTCTTGAGGAATATCTTCAATAGCATCGGTTATTTTAAAAGCATATTTTTGGGCAATAATTTCCAATTGTTTAAAAATCCAAGAACTTTTATAATCGCCTAAAGGGGCAAAACCACCATTTTTAATTGTCGCCTTGGGATTTGGGATAATTTTTTGCAAGTTAATTTCGTTTACGGTTCCCAAACCATTACAACATGGGCAAGCGCCTTTTGGTGAGTTGAAAGAAAAATTATTCGGTTCAGGGTTCGGGTATGAAATTCCAGATGAGGGGCACATTAAATTTCGACTGTAAAAACGTACTTCTTGATTTTCTTGTTCAATTACCATCATCACATCATCACCATGATACATTGCGGTTTTAATGCTTTCCGACAAACGTTTGTTCGTATCTTCTTCCGAATCAATTGCCATTCGATCAATTACAATTTCAATATCATGGTTTTTGTAGCGGTCCACTTTCATGCCCACTTCCAAATCGCGAATTTGCCCATTTACACGAACTTTTAAAAAACCTTGTTTGGCAATTTGTTCAAATAATTCGCGATAATGCCCTTTTCTAGAGCGTACAACTGGGGCTAATATTGAGATCCGTTTTCCTATGAAATCCTCAACAATCAATGATTTAATTTGCTCATCTGAATACGAGATCATTTTTTCACCCGTATTGTAGCTGAAGGCATCAGCACCTCTGGCATACAAAAGGCGTAAAAAATCATAAATTTCTGTAATTGTACCTACTGTTGATCGTGGTGATTTGCTTGTCGTTTTTTGCTCAATAGCAATAACAGGAGAAAGCCCGTCAATTTTATCAACATCTGGTCGTTCTAATCCGCCAAGAAACTGACGCGCATATGCAGAAAATGTTTCAATATATCTGCGTTGGCCTTCGGCATAAATGGTGTCAAAAGCTAAAGATGATTTCCCAGAGCCCGAAAGTCCTGTAATTACTACTAATTTTTCTCGTGGTATGGATACGTCAATATTTTTTAAATTATGTGCTCTAGCGCCAATAATTTCAATTGTTTCTTCAGGTGTCTGTTGCATAATTTTAGGCAAAACGCAAAGATACTGATTTCCAACTAATTTTTAAGTGCAACAGTTGTGAAGAAGATAAAAAAATGAAATCGGTTTTACAGACATTTTTTTATAAAGTATTGCTCAAATCTGAAATGAATTATTTATTCAATTATCATTGATTTTAGGCGGTGCCTGTATTTCTCTAAGACAAGATGTTTGTGAATAAAGCCTAAAAAAGTTCCGTCTTTCAATACGGGGAGCACTTTGCATGCTGAAGAATCAAATTTATCCATGATAGTTTCCAATGTTTCATCATAGAAAATAATCTCTTTAGGTGGCTGCATTATTTCTTCCACTGCGGTGTATTTTACTTTAAAGGCTGAAAAAATAATGGGTCGAATTTCATCTATTGTAATTAATCCTAATAATTTGTCTTGTTCATCAAGCACTGGAAAAACAGATTCGTCTGATTGTTGAATATTGAGCACCAATTCTTCTAAGTTGTGGCTTAATGAAATTGCTTTATAATCGGTTTGGATTAATTTTGAAACATCGATAGAATTTAATATGTTAGTATCTCGATTGTCGGTAAAAACATCACCTTTGTCTGCTAGGTTTTTGATGTCAAACGAATAGGGTTCAAAACGCTTTGAAATGGCAAAACTTACCGATGAAACAATCATCAAAGGCACCATTAAATTATATCCTCCGGTTATTTCTGCAATAAGAAAAATAGCTGTTAAAGGTGCGTGAAATAAACCGCTCAGAATACCTGCCATACCCACTAGTGTAAAATTACCAATTGGCAGTTTGGACAAACCTGTTATATTGACAAAGTATGCTACACAAAATCCCAAATAGGAACCTACAAATAGGGAGGGGGCAAAATTACCTCCGTTGCCACCAGAACCAAGTGTTAAACCGGTAGCATAAACTTTAATAAGCATCGTGGCACTTACAAATAAGAGTAAAATCCAACGCGAGTCTTTATAAGTTTCAAAAACACTGTTTTGTACTAGGCCTTCTGGATTATTGTCGGCCAATAATTTGATGCTTTCATATCCTTCTCCAAACAAGGCTGGAAAAAAGAAAATTAAGATTCCTAAAAGGGTAGCTCCATAGAGCGCTTTGTTGATGTAATTGAATTTTATTCGACTAAAAAAATGTTCAATTTTTCGAAAGTTTCGAGCATAATTTATAGAAACAAAACCACTTAATATTCCTAATGCAACATAATATGGCAGGTTGTGGAAATCAAAAAACTGTACCTTTTTAAATGAAAATAATATTTCTTCATTCAAAAGTACCGTTGAGACTAAAGCTCCAGTCGCCGCACTTATCATTATGGGAATAAACGCAGTAATACTAATTTCTGTTAATACCACTTCAATAGCAAACAGAACACCTGCAATTGGGGCGTTGAAGGCTGCTCCAATTCCTGCAGCAACACCACATGCCAATAATAATGTTCGGTCTTTATAACTCAACCGATAGTTCTGTGCATAATTACTACCAAATGCTGCACCTGTGATGGTAATTGGAGATTCTAATCCGGCGCTACCTCCCATACCTACGGTAAACGAACTGGTGATAATTTGTGCAAACATTTGTTTCCGAGGCATGATTCCTCTTTTTTTTGCAACCGCATACATGATTTGTGAAGTTCCTTTTTCAATGGAACCATCCAGTACTTTTTTGATAATGATGACGGTAATGATAATTCCAATGATAGGCAGTATGCTATTACTGAAGGGTAAATGAAATACGTCGTCTAGTTTTTGAGCCGATTTGAATACCCAGTGCGAAAATGTTTTTAAAATAATTACAGCCATAGCCGATGAAACTCCAACTAGTACACAAGACAAATAAATAAATTGTCTGGGGGTTAGCATGGCCTTCAATAGAAAAATCAAACGCTCTAATCGTCTAAACTTCTTATATACTAAGTTATTAAAGGATATCGTTTTTTTATGCAGCATGGATT
>DALYCS010000091.1:0-7063 GCA_031973615.1 Flavobacterium sp.
TATTGGAAATCAAAAACTTAAATCTGCGCTTAACGCTCATTCGTTACATGCAGCTTTTTGGGGTAATGTGCTTGTTTCTTTCGGTTTTTGCCATGCTTTTGCTCTATATTGGACAAGAAACCATTGGCATCTATATTTTTGGCGCAAGCTTACTTTGTTTACTTATTTCGTTAGGAATTTCTTTTTGGGAAATTAGTATTTCGGTTCATGCACTGCGAGTGCATTTGCAAGATTTAAGTGAACATATCAAATAAGAAATTAATTCCCAATGGGACCTTGATTTTCTTTTTTATCATTATTTAAGATATTACCTTCTTCTTTTGCCAATTTATTTTTGCGTAAATAGAAATAGATAAATTGTTATCTAAAAATTTCTTAGCAAGGGTTATATCAAATTGTTGACTAAACGGCACTTTGTTTTGATAGTAATAATAATTCCCCCCTGTAGATGAGGTATTATAGGTCGCGGTAAATTTTATGCTCGCTGGCAATACAATCTGTGACATGGCATTAATAAACCAAATTCCTTTTCCATTAACATCCGGCAAATTATGCAATTGATTGCCTACATATAAATATAAAAAATTAATCTCATCTGGATTGAATTCAAATTTTAAAGTTTCTTTCAATCCCTTTGTAAATAGCATATAGGGAATTGGCAAGCCTAAATTAAAATTATGAATGGTCAATTGTGGGATGTTTTCTGAAACTCTTGCAGCTCCAGCTCCATTCGTCACAATTCGATTCATTACTTGATTTGTAGCATCGCTTCGAGAATAACTCACAAAAAAGTACTCAAATGCACTTACTTTTATTTCATAATTATCAAAAATGGTAGGCTCTAAATTCGGATTTCCAAAAAAGGAAACATTTGGATTTTGATAATTGGTATTGTTTGGATTCAAGGCTGATGTATTCGGCAAGCTTATTTTCTTATTGTAATTTGCGTTTACAAATACTTGCGGAATAATATTGTATTGTACCGTTGCATTTGGGAAAAATCGCGTTTGACGAAACGGAATCAATGCATCCGTATCGGTGTTTCCTTCAATGGAATACGACTCCAATCTTCCTCCTAAAATGAAATCAAATTTCTTATAAGTCGATTGAAATTCGGAATAAGCAGACAAGGTCGTGCGTTGATAATCTAGATTAGTTTGTCCTTCATTTTGTGCTTCAAATTCCAATTTATCAGCTAATATTCCAGTCGAAAATTTTGTTTTATCAAAAACCGAAAGGTCTTGCGAATAGTCGGTTTTAAATTGATAATACAACTGATCAAACCCATTATCTAATACCGAAGTACCGGCATTTCTGTTTTTCAAAACAAAATCGTTTGTAACCGAATTGGCATCAAATCTAAAATCTAATTTTTTGGATTTATCGGTAAATCGTTTTTGATAATTAACAGCTAAATCTTTTCGATCCAGCCCATTATCACTATTGTCGATCGATTGAAATCCCAATCCTTCCGCATCAACTTGCGCATTGTTATTTGACGTTGTATAATCATAATTTACCAATAGTCTGTCTTTTTTTAAATCAAACTTTACTCCAGATTTGATGAAATAAAATCGGTTCACTCGATCCGTTATGTTTTTAGAAAGTACCACACTTTCATTTTGAAAATTAGTTCGTTGATAGCCTTCGTTATAGTTTTGACCAACTTGAAGTTGCCAACCAAACCACTTATTTTTAGCATTCAATAAAACACTATTATTAAAGCGATGACGGGAATCATCATATTTTGTGAAGCTATACCCATTGGAATAGGTAGCAGAAAGGTATTTTTTTGCATTTTTAGAGGTTACAATATTAATGATTGCCCCTCCAGATGTTGCCGGAAATTCGGCACCCGGCTGTGTAATAATCTCTACTTTTTCTATGGAATTGGCCGGAAGACTTTCTAAATAGGCAGTTAGTTCATTAGAATATATGTTCAGAGGACGTGTATCCATAAAAACCTCCAATTGCTTTCCTTGATACATCATACCGGCCACATCAGAGACAATTAATCCCGGTAGTTTTTTCAATCCTTCCATCACCGACCCAGAATTCAAATGGCTTTGCTCCGAAAAATCAAAAATAGTTCGGTCTGCACGTTGCTCAATACTCTTCTTTTTTGTGCCCACGACCACTTCTTTCAATTCTGACGTTTTAATACTGTCATTTGCAATTTCTTTTTGGGCGGTTGCAAATTGTGAAAAAAGAATGTAAGCTCCAGCTAATAAATATTTCATGGCACGAATTTTATACACGTTAGTAGAAAAATTGGGTGTTTTGTTACAACAATGCATGTCCACAAAGAAATCAATTTAAGTAGATGACTGTGCAATTGAAGAAAAAACTACCTTTGCCTTACAAAACATCCTATATGTCAACAAAAAACAGCAGTATCGGTATTGTATTAGTAGCCCTTGGAGCAAGCAGTTACGGAATGTTAGCTACGTTCGTAAAATTAGCCTATCAAGAGAATTTTACCACAGCTGAAGTCACTTCTGCACAATTTATATATGGTATTCTAGGCATGCTACTCCTCAATGTATTTCAAAGAAAAAAACATAAAAATTCAACTCGAAAAGCCACTACCCAAAATATCTTTCAATTGATGCTTGCAGGAACTTCAATGGGTATGACCAGTGTATTTTACTACTTAGCCGTTCGCTATATTCCGGTGTCAATAGGCATTGTCCTTTTGATGCAAACCGTTTGGATGGGTGTGCTTCTCGAATGGCTATTGGATAAAAAAAAGCCTTCTATTCAAAAAACGATCGCTGTTTTCGTTGTACTAATCGGAACGTTACTAGCTATCAATATTTTTAATATCAATTTCAACGACACGCATATTGACTGGGCAAAAGGAAGTATTTGGGGATTATTAGCCGCTGCATCTTTTACAACAACAATGTTTACGGCAAATAAAATTGCCCTTGAAATTTCTGCCGCTCAAAGAAGTCTCTTTATGCTGTTTGGTGGCGGCATTATCGTTTTTGGTTTTGCCATTTTTACACAAAGTGAACCCTTTAATTTGGAAATTTTTTTCAAATGGGGAATTGTACTAGCACTATTTGGCACCATCATTCCTCCGATGCTACTCAATGCCGGGTTTCCCTTGACAGGAATAGGACTTGGAAGTATTGTTTCGTCATTAGAATTACCTGTTTCAGTATGTATGGCTTATTTGCTATTAGACGAACAAGTTGTGCCAATTCAGTGGCTAGGCATCGCCTGTATCATTTCAGCTATTGTAGTAATGAATATTACTTTTCGCAAAAAATGATTTAATTATCCTATTGTAACACCATCAATATAGACCCAACTATGCTCAATTTATTTCCAAAAGAAAAAATTATCTTACCGCTACCCGATGCTGTTTTCGAATATTATCCCAACTTTTTTTCGACAGAAGAAGCCGATGTATTATTTAAAAAATTACAAAGCGAAACACCATGGCGACAAGATGATATTTTGATATTTGGAAAAAAAATAGCACAACCCCGACTAACATGTTTGTTTGGAAACGAAGGAAAACCCTATTCTTATTCAGGGATTACAATGCAACCTCATCGATGGAATCCACATTTGATACACATAAAAAATGAAATTGAAAAAACAAGTGAACAACATTTTACAACGGTTCTAGCTAATTTATACCGTAATGAAAATGATAGCAACGGTTGGCATGCCGATAACGAGCGGGAATTGGGAAGAAATCCTATTATAGCTTCTGTTAGTTTTGGGGAAGAACGAAAATTTCAATTGAAGCATCGGAGTAATCCGGAGGATAAATTGACACTGAATTTAAATCATGGCAGTTTATTACTGATGAAAGAAGGTAGCCAAATTCACTATAAACACCAAATTCCAAAAGCCAGTCAACCGAAAAAAGAAAGAATAAATTTAACTTTCAGGACCATTTTATGATTTTTTTTCAAAAAAAACTGTTTCAATCTGTGCATTTTTGAAAAATCCTAAAAAAACAAAACAAGGTTTTTTTGAATTTATTTTTTTACTAATATTGGTGTATTAACCAATAAAGCAGATAGAATAGAATTCCTTCATGGAAAATTTTGTTTAAACAAATGAAAAAGAAGAAAATTTCAGAATTGGACAACCAAACTCTTGATAGAGTAGTTGCTATGGCTCAAGAGGAAAAAAAACCTTTTGAAGTGTTGAAAGTTGAATTTGGCGTTAGCGAAAATGAAGTTACTGAGTTAATGCGTAAGCGTTTATCGAAAGACAATTTTGAACTTTGGAAGAAAAAAGTAGCTGCCAACAAACCAAAACCAAAACCTATCAAGTACTATGAATTGGAAGATGATGATTTGGACAGTAAATATTACTTCAAAAATAAATTTGATTAAAAAAATTAACTCTTGTTGAACAAGAGTTTTTTTATTTTATATGGAAATTTGCATTCATGGAAACAACTAACTTCACTGAAATCCAACTAGATCGTATTATTGAAATGGCCTGGGAAGACCGAACGCCGTTTGAAGCCATTACGTTTCAATTTGGACTATCTGAGCAAGAAACTATTGAGCTAATGCGCCGAGAAATGAAACGTTCCAGTTTTAATATGTGGCGTAAAAGAGTTCAAGGCAGAGCTACAAAACACGCAAAACTTAGAACAAGTGGCATTGATCGTTTCAAATGCAAACTCCAAAGACAAATTACAGGAAATAAAATCTCTAAACGTTAAGTGTAACATTTTTTTGGTTTGTTCTACTTATGTCTAAAACCAAATAAAAATGAAAAAAATAATACTGTCACTTGCCTTAGTGACGTTTCTTTGGAATGGTGCTTTTGCTCAAAAAAGCAAAACTAAAAAAAATGAAGTAGCTGTCACCATTGATTTAATAAATGTAGTAGACGACAAAGTTATGGTAAGCCTAGATGCCCCAAAATTTACTACTGAAACAGCCACCTTTCACATTCCAAAAACAGTTCCTGGAACCTATTCGGAAGATGACTATGGTCGTTATGTAGAAAATGTAAAAGCATTTGACACCAAAGGAAAAGCGTTGACAATTGCAAAAACCGATGCAAACACCTACCAAATTTCGAATGCTACCAAACTAGCAAAAGTAACCTATTTAGTAAACGATACATACGATACTGAAAGCGGCGGTGGCTTTGGAGAAGGAGACGATGTATTTTCTCCTGCTGGAACCAACATCAACGCAGGTGTTAATTTTATGTTGAACACACACGGTTTTATTGGATATTTCAAAGGAAAAGAAGAAACACCATACAAATTAACAGTACTACATCCAGAAAATTTATTAGGGGTTTCAGCGATGACTGATGCCGATAGCAGTGCAACTTCTGATGTTTTTGTAATGCCAAAGTATGCCAACTTAGTAGAGATGCCTATCATGTACTCCAAACCCGATTATACATCGTTTATGGTAGATGATATGGAAATCATTATTAGTGTGTATTCGCCAACCGGTAAATATACCGCCCAACAAATAACGCCACATATGGAAAACATGATGAAGGCTCAAAAACGCTTTTTGGGCCCAATCAATTCCACCAAAAAATATGCGATTCTATTGTATTTGTCAGACATGGCTGGCAAAGATGCAAAAGGATTTGGTGCTTTAGAACACCCTACATCTACCACAGTAGTAATGCCTGAAATGATGGGATTAGAAATGCTACAAGAACAACTTAAAGATGTGGTTTCTCACGAATTTTTTCACATAGTAACACCCTTAACAGTGCACTCTAATGAAATTCAATATTTTGATTTCAACAACCCTCAAATGTCAGAACATTTGTGGATGTATGAAGGTGTAACAGAATATTTTGCCAATCTATTCCAAGTCAATCAAGGCTTAATTGATGAAAAAGCATTTTTTGAGAGAATGGCAGGTAAAATTGCGCAATCGCGTCAGATGAATGATACGATGAGTTTTACTAAAATGAGTAAAAACGTATTGAATGCACCTTACAAAGATCAATATGTTAATGTATACCAAAAAGGAGCCTTAATAGCGATGTGTATCGATATTTTAATCCGAGAAAACAGTAATGGCAAAAAAGGAATTCTAAATTTAATGCAAGACTTAGCTACTGAATATGGCACTAATAAAGCCTTTAAAGATGACGAATTATTTGCACGAATTACGCAATTGACTTATCCTGCAGTTGGAGCCTTTTTAAACACTTATGTAGCCGGTGAAACACCTATTCCATATGAGCAATTTTTTGCCAAAATGGGCGTAACCGAAGCTACTTTAGAAGTAACAGGTAATCCCTTTTTAAAAGACCAATCACAACCTTACATAACTGTTGATCCAACTACTAAAGAAATCATGATTTTACCTGAGATTGAATTGAATGTATTCTTCACTACTTTAGGATTAAAAAACAACGATAAAATTATTGCTATCAACGATAAAAACTATAACCTAGACAACATCTATGATATGGTTATGGAAAGTATGAGCTGGAAAGACGGTTCGCCAATTACGATCAAAATCAATCGTGATGGTAAAGAGCAAACAATAACAGGAAAAATTGCTATGCCTAAAGAAAAACAGGAAGGTTATCAGTCTACTGACGATAGCAAAAAAGCAGTTAGAGACGCTTGGTTGAAAGGCTAAGCCACTCACCATTGAATTTGATTCGCTACATTTTCAATCGAATTATTACTAAAATTAAAATTGAATCCTCGAGGTACACTATACTTTGAGGATTTTTTATTTACTTTGCGATCTGAAACAAAAAATCCAATGAAAAAAATATTATTCGCAGCGCTAACGATTATTACTATCACATCTTGTGAGAAAAAAGAAACAGTTGAAGGTGCTAACCTTCATATTAACGGAAACATTGAAGGGCTAAGCCAAGGTAAATTATACATTCAAAAAATTCAAGACTCGTCTTTAGTAGTATTGGACAGTATTCAAATAAAAGGAGATTCACATTTTGAAAGTCATCTGCAATTAGATAGTCCCGAAATGTTATACTTGTTTTTAGACCGTGGACAAACCAAATCAATTGATAACAGTTTACCGTTCTTTGCAGAACCCGGAAAAATAACGATAGAAAC
>DALYCS010000092.1:0-6853 GCA_031973615.1 Flavobacterium sp.
TTTAATTATGCTGCTATTGTCATTTCTTATGTTCTAATTGAGCTTAAAACTCACCTGCATTTTATCCAGCTCTTGCAGAAACTCTGATGAAATTTTCACTTTCAATTTGCGGCTCGGCATGGATAATTTAGTTTTTACAACAATCTCTTCTTTCTCTACTGGTATAGCCAAATCCATTTCTTCATCTCCTTCCACCTCATCTGAAGACTCTATTTCTTCATCGATACTTACCGGACTCATCTCTATTGCTTTTTTGATGCGTTCCAATTCCATTACTTCAAATGTTACCGAATGATCGCCTTTATGACTGACAAAAAGTTCGTTGAGCGCCGTAACAAAAGGCAAGTTTATTTCTTTGATATCCAAATGAATAATTAACTTTTTTGCAAAAAGAGACAATACATCGGCTAACATTTTAGCATCAATGAATTGAATCCGAGGATCTGATTTTTTTCCAGTTTCCCGATTTACCCAGCCATCTTTAACGTTAATTTTGAAATACACAAACTGATTTTGCAACAAGAAATGTCGGTATTTTAAATATTCTTCATCAAATATTCGAAACTCATAACTTTCGTCATAACCCTCTAATGCAAATGTAGCCCAACCCTTGCCGTTTTTTGCAGTGCGATGTTGTACATTGGTTACAATCCCCCCAAACGATAAATTTTTTCCAACATGTTGTGCCAGATTTTTGAGCGACTCCAATTTTGCATTACAAAAATATTTCATTTCAAATTTGTAATCGTCTAAAGGATGTCCAGAAATATAAATTCCAACTACTTCTTTTTCTTTGGCCAATTTCTCCATAGTACTCCAATCGTCACAGGGAGGCACAACAGGCTCGGCAATTTGTACTTCCGATGCATCGCCAAACAAACTCACTTGAGACGAATTTTCGTTTTCTTGGAATTTTGAACCGTAGCGAATCGCTTTCTCTAGAAACGTAATTCCATCACCATCGTGATGAAAATATTGTGCACGATGGGTTTCAGAAAAACCATCAAAACCACCCGCTAAGGCTAAATTTTCAAATGCTTTTTTATTTGCAGCGCGCAAATCGATGCGTTTGGCCAAATCAAAAATAGATTTATAATTACCGTCTTTTCTATTCTCAACTATGGTTTGAACCGCTCCAGCTCCAACGCCTTTTACAGCACCCATTCCAAAACGTACTGCATAATTTTCATTTACCGTGAATTTATAGAACGATTCATTGACGTCGGGACCTAAAACTGCCAATCCCATGCGTTTACATTCTTCCATAAAGAACGAAACTTGTTTGATGTCGTTCATGTTATTAGAAAGTACCGCAGCCATATATTCTGCTGGATAGTGTGCTTTCAAATATGCGGTTTGGTAGGCAATCCAAGCGTAGCAAGTAGAATGCGATTTATTAAAAGCATAACTAGCAAAGGCTTCCCAATCTTTCCAAATTTTCTCTAAGATTACTGGATCGTGCCCTTTTTCAGCGGCTTGATTGATAAATTGAGGCTTCATTTTATTCAATACCTCAATTTGTTTTTTTCCCATGGCTTTTCGCAAAACGTCGGCATCCCCTTTTGAAAATCCAGCTAATTTTTGCGACAAAAGCATTACTTGCTCTTGATAAACTGTAATTCCGTAGGTTTCGGCCAAATATTCTTCACAGGCTTCTAAATCGTATTTTATTTCTTCTTCGCCGTTCTTTCTTCGCACGAAAGATGGAATATATTCTAAAGGCCCTGGGCGGTACAAGGCATTCATGGCAATCAAATCGGCAAATACAGTTGGCTTTAAGTCCTTCATGTACTTTTGCATTCCGGGCGACTCATATTGAAAAACTCCAACCGTCTCACCTCTCTGGAACAACTCATAAGTTTTTGTATCGTCGATTGGAAAATTATCGGGATCTAAATCTATATTTAAACGGTACTTGACCAATTTAACAGTATCTTTAATTAAGGTTAGGGTTTTTAATCCTAAAAAGTCCATCTTTAATAAACCGGCGCTTTCGGCTACCGAGTTGTCAAACTGGGTAACATACAAATCCGAATCTTTTGCCGTTGTCACGGGAACAAAATTTGTAATGTCACTGGGTGTAATGATTACCCCACAAGCGTGAATTCCGGTGTTTCGCATCGAACCTTCTAACACTTTTGCTTGCTGAATGGTCTCTCCGGCTAAATCTTCCGAATTGGCAATTTCAATCAGTTCTTTGACTTTGTCAAATTCTTCCGAACGCAATGCTTTTTTAACTTCACTCTCGTCTTCGGCTAAGAAACGTGCCAAATTCCATTTGGAGGGCATCATTCCTGGAATCAACTTCGCAATTCTATCGGCTTCAAAAAGAGGTAAATCCAAAACACGTGCCGTATCTCGAATTGCCGACTTAGTAGCCATTTTACCATAGGTAATAATTTGTGCTACTTGACTGGCACCATATTTATTGATGACATAATCCATAACGCGACCACGACCTTCGTCATCAAAATCGATATCGATATCGGGCATGGAAACACGATCGGGATTTAAGAAACGCTCAAAAAGCAAATCATATTTAATAGGGTCAATATTTGTAATTCCTAAACAATAAGCTACGGCGGAACCTGCAGCAGAACCACGACCTGGACCTACTGAAACATCCATTTTTCGGGCTTCAGCAATAAAATCTTGTACAATCAAAAAATATCCTGGATACCCCGAATTGGAAATGGTAAGCAATTCAAAATCCAAACGTTCTTTAATTGCGTCGGTAAGTTCTGGATATCTTTTTTCGGCCCCTTTGTAGGTTAAATAGCGTAAATAGTCGTTTTCACCTCTCACCCCACCATCTTCTGCATCCGCTGCAACTTCAAATTCATCAGGAATTTTAAACTTAGGAAGTAATACATCTCTATAAAGTGAATAGGCCTCCACCTTATCAATGATTTCCTGAATATTGATGATCGCTTCGGGTAAATCAGCAAAAAGTTGCTTCATTTCGTCGCCCGATTTGAAATAATATTCTTGATTGGGCAACCCATATCGATACCCGCGACCTCGACCGATGGGCGTTGCTTGTTTTTCACCTTCTTTAACACACAACAAAATATCGTGTGCATTAGCATCTTCTTTATTGACGTAGTAGGTATTATTAGTAGCAATCAATTTCACTTGGTGCTTTTTAGCAAAAGCAATTAACGATTGATTGACCCGATTTTCATCTTCTTGCTTATGGCGCATGACTTCCAAATAAAAATCGGCACCAAACTGATTTACCCACCAAACAAGAGCCTCTTCAGCTTGGCTTTCGCCTACATTTAGAATTTTACTCGGAATTTCGCCGTATAAATTACCCGACAAAGCAATGATGTCCTCTTTGTATTTTTCTACAATTTTTCGATCGATACGTGGCACATAGTAAAACCCGTCCGTGTAGGCAATAGAAGACATTTTGGCTAAATTATGATAGCCTTTTTTGTTTTTTGCTAATAATACAACTTGATACCCGTTGTCTTTCTTGGTTTTATCTTTGTGATCGTCGCAGATGTTGAATTCGCAACCAACTATAGGTTTGATCTCCGTTTCTACAGGATCTTCACCAGCTGCAATTGCCGCTTCTATTTTGGCTTTTACCGCCTTATTATGGTTCATGACAGCACTCACAAAATGAAATGCCCCCATCATATTGCCGGTATCCGTCATGGCTACAGCCGGCATGTTGTATTTTGCAGTGACTTTTACCAAATCGTTTACCGAAATAGTCGACTGTAAGACTGAAAATTGGGTATGATTGTGTAAATGAGCAAATGCAGCTTCTTTTAACTCCGATTTTACAGAAGACGAAATGGTAGTTTGAATTTCATGTTGCTCCTCTTTTTTTAATCGGGAACGTATGGCTTCTGAAGCTTGTTTTAAATTGATGTGCTGTAATCCAATTAATTGAATTTCGCCCAAATTTTTTTCTTTAAAACTTCTAAAATATTCGGGAGCCACGTCGAGTTCTTCCTTGGTAAAAACTTCTCTTTTGATCAGTTCTAGAAAACAGCGCGTAGTAGCTTCTACATCGGCAGTTGCATTGTGTGCTTCTGCAAAAGGTTGTTGAAATAAATATTGATGCAGTTCGGTTAATGTTGGCAGCTTAAACTTTCCACCACGACCGCCAGGTAATTTCAACAAACTTGCCGTTACTTCGGTACAAGTATCCAATACGGGCATTTTCGACAAATCAGTACCGATGCCCATACGATGGAACTCGGATCCCATTATATTTACATCAAAACCAACATTTTGCCCAACAATAAATTTTGTCTTGGAAAGCGCGATGTTGAATTTTTCCAAAACTTCCGATAAAAGAATACCTTGTTCGATGGCTAATTCGGTTGAAATACCATGAATTCTTTCGGCATCATAAGGGATATTGAATCCTTCGGGCTTGACCAAAAAATCTTGGTGCTCAATCAAATTACCCATGTCATCATGCAGTTGCCATGCTATTTGTATACAACGAGGCCAATTGTCTGTATCTGTAATAGGTGCAGACCAACTTCTAGGCAAACCGGTAGTTTCGGTATCGAAAATTAAAAACATGTAACGAATGATTAATGGTGTGAAATTAGCATTAAAGAATTACCAATTACTGTTTTCAAAAATACAGTTATTGATCAAATTGGCCAATTTTAGTTATTAACAAAAAAACCATTTGAATGGCTTCAAATGGTTTTTTTATTATTTTGCTTCAGCAAGGTTTATTCTCCTAAAGGCACTTTATAAAAATGACCTTCAGAAAACGTAACTACTTCTCCATTAGTATTGGTTGCATTCAGTTTGAAAGTCCCAGTAAATAATCCTCCCGAAACATCTTCAATTGTAATTTCTCCATTACTTTGTTGTACATTTTCAATGCGAAGGGTTGCATTATTATTACCCCCAAGAATTGTAATCACATCACCAGCTACATAGCCGAGTCCTCTTGAAACCACAGTAGCATTAGTAACTGCTCCAGACAAGGTCGTTAAAGCCAATCGAAGTCCAGATCCTGATCCGCCACTGGTATGCGCAGCTGCAGCACTGGTATATCCTGTTCCGGCTGTTAGTACATCCGATAATTTATAGGCAGGCCCTTCTACTACACGGGTGTCAAAAGTTCCAGCAAAACTGCTTAACGAATTAGCCACAGAAGTGTACGTTGCAAAATTAGCCGTATTTTGAGTTCCTAATAAATACGTTCCAACCGAAGTAGCACTTGTTTTCAATTCCACGGTTTCATATGGAGTATAGGACGTAATCGTCATTCCCCCATTCGCATCTACCGTAACTCTTGAATTGATGCCTCTCCATTGCACATCATTCAATTTAGCCTGAAAACCTGGTGTATTGGTTTGAATATCTTGTTCGCATGAACTAAAAAATGCGGCAATAGCCAACATTGAAAGTATTTTTCTCATCAGTAAGTTGTTCTTAATATTTAAGTAGGAAACAAAAATAAGTTTTTTATACAAACAAAAACAAAATAGCTGAAAAAATATTTTTTACTACTTCTACTGTTTGTATTACAAAGTTTTATATATTTGCACCCTTAAATAACCAAGGTCGAGTACCTTAAATTAATCACAAGATTATGTCAGTAAAAATTAGATTACAAAGACACGGAAAAAAAGGAAAACCTTTTTATTGGGTTGTTGCAGCAGATGCACGATCAAAAAGAGATGGTAAATTCTTAGAAAAAATCGGAACTTACAATCCAAACACCAATCCAGCAACTATTGAATTGAACTTAGAAAGTGCAGTACAATGGTTACACAACGGAGCACAACCTACCGATACGGCTAAAGCCATTTTATCGTACAAAGGAGCTTTATTAAAGCACCATTTAGACGGTGGAGTTCGCAAAGGTGCTTTAACTCAAGAACAAGCAGATGCTAAATTAGCAGCTTGGTTGGATGAAAAAGCAAACAAAATTGACGCTAAAAAAGCAGGATTGTCTAAAGTTGAAGAAGCGGCGAAAGCGAAAGCTTTAAAAGCGGAAAAAGAAGCTAACGCAAAACGTATCGCAGCTCAAGCAGAAGCAGCGAAAGTTGAAGAAGCTGCTGAAGAAGTAGCTGAAGAAACTACCGTTGAAGCAGAAGCTCCAGCTGAAGTTGTTGAAACTGCAGTTGAAGAAACGCCAGCAGTTGAAGAAGTAGCTGAAGAAGCGGCTCCAGAAGCTGAAGTTGCTGCAGAGGAAGCTCCAGCAGCTGAAGAAAGCAACGAAGAGACAGAAGCTTAATCATACAGCGATTTATGCGTAAAGAAGATTGTTTCTATTTAGGTAAAATCGCAAAAAAATTTAGTTTCAAAGGGGAAGTATTGGCATATTTAGATACCGACGAACCCGAATTGTATCAAAATTTGGAATCAGTTTTTGTTGACCTCAACAAAAGTCTGGTTCCATTTTTTATTGAGAGTAGTTCGCTTCATAAAGAAAAATTTTTACGCGTTCGTTTTGAAGACATACAAACGGAAGCCGAAGCCGACGAAATCATGGGCAGCGAATTATACTTGCCCCTTTCTATGTTACCCAAATTAGAAGGGACTCAATTTTATTTTCATGAAGTAATAGGCTTTGATGTATTAGACACCAAACACGGTAACATCGGAAAAATCATGGCTATTAATGATAGTGGGGCACAACCGCTTTTTGAAATCGACAAAAACGGCATTGAACTTTTAATCCCGCTTATCGATGACTTCATTATCGATTTGGACCGAAAAAACAAAACCATCACTTTAGAAACTCCTGAAGGATTGGTTGATTTGTATCTTGGATAATTCCAATGACTTTTACCTTCAAACAATTTTCGGTTAATCAAGATCGATGTGCTATGAAAATAGGCACCGATGGTGTTTTATT
>DALYCS010000093.1:0-6379 GCA_031973615.1 Flavobacterium sp.
ACTAAATTATCAGCTCCAGCTTGAGCTATCGTCCCTAATAGTAACGAAATTAAAGACGCCGAAACAAACCATGCCATGGCTTTTCCGCCTACACGTCCCACCATTTTCATGTCGCCCATTTTGGCAATTCCTACCACTAAAGTAGAAAATACTAGTGGTGCAATAATCATTTGCACCAATCGAATAAAGATGGTTCCTAATAATTTTATATTTTTTGAAAAAGTTTCAATTGCATTTGGAAATTGATAATGCACTACACCTCCCAATGCTACTCCAATAATGAGGGAAATAATGATTAATATAAATAGTTTATTATTCTTCACTTTTATAAATATTTTAGAATGTGAAAATAGGCATATTTTTTTTAAAAAGTACTACACTTCATCTCGTTTTTAATTTTAAAGTGTATAAAAAAAGCGATTTCAATTGAAATCGCTTTTTTATTATTCTTGATCTTTCATGACAAAAGATTCCATAAATTTAGTGGTATAATTCCCCGCTACATAATCGGGTTCCTCCATTAATTGTCTGTGGAATGGAATTGTGGTTTTGATTCCTTCAATTACAAACTCATCTAGCGCACGTTTCATTTTATTGATTGCTTCTTCTCTCGATTGCGCTGTAGTAATCAACTTTGCAATCATGGAATCATAATTTGGCGGAATCGTATATCCAGCATAAACGTGAGTATCTAAACGCACTCCATGTCCTCCTGGCGCGTGTAAAACTGTAATTTTACCTGGCGAAGGTCTAAAGTCATTGTATGGATCTTCTGCATTGATACGACATTCTATAGAGTGTAATTGAGGGTAATAATTTTTTCCAGAAATTGGCACACCTGCTGCAACTAAAATTTGCTCACGAATTAAATCATAATCGACTACTTGTTCGGTAATCGGGTGTTCTACCTGAATACGGGTATTCATTTCCATGAAATAGAAATTGCGGTGTTTGTCGACCAAAAATTCTACAGTTCCAGCGCCTTCATATTTGATATATTCTGCAGCTTTAACCGCAGCAGTTCCCATTTTTTCACGCAATTCATCTGTCATGAAAGGAGAAGGTGTTTCTTCGGTTAACTTTTGATGGCGACGTTGTACTGAACAATCTCTTTCCGAAAGGTGACATGCTTTACCATAAGAATCGCCCACTACTTGAATTTCAATATGACGCGGTTCTTCAATAAGCTTTTCCATATACATTCCATCGTTTCCAAAAGCTGCTGCTGCTTCTTGACGGGCACTTTCCCATGCTTTTAAAAGCTCTTCTTCTTTCCAGATGGCGCGCATTCCTTTTCCGCCACCACCGGCTGTAGCTTTCATCATTACCGGATATCCGATTTCTTTAGCTACTTTTTTAGCTTGTTCAAAATCTTCTAAAATCCCTTCAGATCCTGGCACGCATGGCACTCCTGCTTCAATCATGGTTGATTTTGCAGAAGCTTTATCTCCCATTCGATCAATCATTTCTGGAGAAGCCCCAATAAATTTGATGCCGTGTTCTTGACAAATTTTAGAGAATTTAGCATTTTCAGATAAGAATCCGTAACCGGGATGAATTGCATCAGCATTTGTAATCTCAGCTGCTGCAATAATGTTAGCGATTTTTAAGTAGGATAAATTACTTGGAGGTGGTCCTATACAAACTGCTTCGTCTGCAAATTTTACGTGCAAACTATCCGCATCAGCAGTAGAATAAACAGCAACCGTTTTGATGCCCATTTCTCTACACGTTCTGATTACGCGCAGTGCAATTTCCCCTCTATTGGCAATTAATATTTTTTTAAACATAACTTATAATTTGAAAATTAAACAATTTGAAAATTTGAAAATGAATTCAAATGATTACTTTTTTTCAAATTAAGATGGATCCACTAGGAATAACGGTTGATCAAATTCAACAGGAGAAGAATCATCCACTAAAACTTTAACAATTTTACCTGAAACTTCCGATTCGATTTCGTTGAATAATTTCATCGCCTCAATCACGCACAAAACATCTCCTTTTCCAATTGTTGAACCCACTTCAACAAACATAGGCTTGTCTGGAGCCGGTTTTCTATAGAACGTACCAATGATAGGTGACTTCACGGTAATGTATTTTGAAAGGTCTTCTGAAGCTGGTGCGGCAACTGCATCAGTTGCTGCTGGCGCGGCAACTTGTGGAGCAGCCATTTGAGGAACTGCTTGCATTGGCATTTGTTGTACATACGTCGTCGTACTTTCAGTACCTTCAGCCGTTGTTTTTATGGTGATTTTAAAATCGTCCATTTCTAATTTTACTTCTGTAGCCCCTGATTTTGCTACAAATTTGATTAGGTTTTGAATCTCTCTAATATCCATAATATTTGGTTTTAGTTTAGTTTTTAATTATTTAGTATAGGCCCATTTTAAGTAAATAGCACCCCATGTAAATCCGCCACCAAAAGCAGCAAAAATGATGTTATCTCCTTTTTTTAATTGCTGTTCAAAATCGGACAACAACAACGGCAAGGTTGCTGAGGTGGTATTTCCATATTTCTGAATATTGATCAACACTTTTGAATCGTCTAATCCCATTCTATGAGAAGTGGCATCAATGATTCTGCGGTTGGCTTGGTGCGCCACTAACCAATTGACATCGTCGTGCGTAAGGTTGTTGCGTTCCATGATTTTCTCACTCACATCAGCCATGCCCGAAACGGCATATTTGAAAACGGTTTTTCCGTCTTGAAATACAAAATGTTGTTTGTTTTGAATGGTTTCAGCTGAGGGAGGCAAAATAGACCCGCCCGCTTCAATTTTTAAAAACTCTCTTCCAATTCCGTCACTTTTTAAGATTTCATCTTGCAATCCTAAACCTTCGGTATTGGGTTCAAACAATACGGCACCGGCACCATCACCAAAGATGATACACGTTGCGCGATCGGTATAATCGATAATTGAAGACATTTTATCAGCTCCAATCAACAGTACTTTTTTATATTTTCCGGAAGCAATATAGGCAGATGCCGTAGACATTCCGTAAAGAAAACTAGAACAAGCAGCTTGTAAATCAAAGGCAAAAGCATTAGTAGCGCCAATTTCTGTAGCTACATAGACTCCTGTGGAAGCCACTGGCATATCGGGAGTGGCGGTTGCCATTATTACCAAGTCAATTTCTTTGGGATCTAAATTGGCTTTTTCTAATAAATTTTGTGCGGCTTTAATAGCAAGAAAAGAAGTCCCTTTTCCTTCTTCCTTTAGTAATCTTCTTTCTTTAATTCCGGTACGAGTGGTAATCCATTCGTCATTGGTATCAACCAATGTTTCCAATACTTGATTGGACAATACAAAGTCTGGAACATAGGAACCAATAGCGGTAATTGCTGCTGTTATTTTATTCATCTTTGATTCATTTTTCTTTCTGAGTTTTTAGGTTCAAAAAGTGGTGGAAATTACAAAAAAAAATTCAAACGAGTCCAATTCAATGGTAATAATTGCGAAACGAATGGGTATTGAACAAAAAAACCCTCACAATGTGAGAGTTTTCTCTATTTTTTTAGTGCAATTACGCTACTGCTTCTGCTTTATCAATTACAACTTGACCTCTGTAGTACATTTTACCTTCATGCCAATATGCTCTGTGGTATAAATGTGCTTCACCAGTTACAGGACAAGTAGCAATTTGCGCCACTGTAGCTTTGTAATGTGTTCTTCTTTTATCTCTTCTTGTTGACGACTGTCTTCTCTTAGGATGTGCCATTTTTCTGTATTATTTATCCGTTAATAGTTTTTTTAAATTTTCCCATCTAGGGTCTATATCATTTTTTTGTTCTGATTCTTTATTTTCTTTGGGCGCTAAGGCTTCTAATTTTTCAATCACTTCGGTTAGCGAACCATCTTTTACGCCCGGGTGAATGCGTCGCAAAGGCACAGACAACACTATGGATTCATAGATGTATTGGGCCACATTGATCTGAAATTCACCGTGCGGTATAATAAGCAACTCTTCGTTTTCGTCGTTAAAGGCATCGCCAAACTTTACAAGAAGTTTTAGTTTTCCTTTAATGTCCAAATCAAACTCTTCACCAGAAACATCACAGGGTACATTAACGGTACCTTTGTGTTGTATGTCCAGCTCCAGAAAGGTGCTTTTTTTCTCCAAAACTACACTTACTTTAACCGATGCATCGTTAAATTCATCATAATCAAAGTGTGCAAAGAACGTGTTATCTACCTGATAATCAAACTGATGTTTTCCTATTTTTAACCCTATAAAAGGAATCAAATATGCTTTTAAATTGTTCATAACAACAGTTTTACTTCTTTAAAAGGTGTGCAAAGATATAAAATAATTATAAATTCAAACGAGTTACAAACATTTTTTTGTTTATAACTGCTTTTGTTTTGTTTTTAACCGATTTTTAGTCAGTTCATGATAGTCATTTCGACGGTGAAAAACATCAATGGCTAAATATACTGCCTCTTTGAACGATTCATGATTTGCCATTCCTTTTCCTGCAATTTCATAAGCGGTACCGTGATCAGGAGAGGTACGAATTTTATCCAACCCTGCCGTGTAATTAACCCCGTTGCCAAACGAAAGCGTTTTGAACGGAATGAGTCCTTGATCATGATACATGGCCAAAACCGCGTCGTACTTTTCATACTGCCCCGATCCAAAAAAACCGTCGGCTGGAAAAGGACCAAAAACCATATTGCCAGCTTCAAATAATTTTTTCAAGGTCGGTTTGATGATTGTTTCTTCTTCGTTTCCGATGACGCCATTATCGCCCGAATGCGGGTTCAATCCTAATACTGCCACCTTTGGTTTTTCAATTTCAAAGTCTTGCTTTAAAGTGTTGATGATGGTTCCTAGTTTGTCGCTGAGTAATTTTTCAGTCAAGTGATTGGCCACTTCATTCACCGGTACGTGATCGGTGAGTAAGCCTACGCGTAACGTATCGTGCACCATAAACATGAGTGCATTTCCGTTGAGTTCTTTATCTAAATAATCGGTATGTCCTGGAAATTGAAAATTTTCCGATTGAATGTTGTATTTATTGATTGGTGCCGTAACCAAAACGTCTACTTTTCCTTCTTTTAAGGCTTTGGTAGCTGCTACAAACGATTTGATGGCATAACTTCCTACTGTTGGATCGTTTTTTCCAAAAGCAACATCAAAACCTTCACGCCATACATTTAATACGTTTATTTTTCCAACAACGACTTGGTCTAACGAATCGATGCCATGAATGGCAGCCGTTAAGTCCAATTCTCTTTTGAGGAAAGAAATGATTTTTACATTGGCAAAAATTACGGGCGTACACAATTCTAACATTCGGGTATCTTCAAATGTTTTTAATATGACTTCGCTTCCAATACCATTTAAATCTCCCACTGAAATTCCTACCAGTATATTTTCTGCTTTTTTAACCATAACGAATGTGATTTATTGCTTACTTTTGAAGTGCAAATTTAGTAAAATTAAATCAGTTATGTTTACCGGAATCATAGAAACACTTGGAATCGTCAAAGAAATTCAAAAAGAACAGGGAAATCTCCACATAACCGTGGCTTCCGAGATTACGCACGAATTAAAAATTGATCAAAGTGTTGCCCATAATGGGATTTGTTTAACAGTGGTCAAAATCGATGCTAACGAGTACACGGTAACAGCCATCCAAGAAACCATTGATAAAACTGCTATTGGTACTTGGCAAGTGGGTGACGTTCTCAATTTAGAACGCGCCATGAAACTGGGCGACCGACTGGACGGACATATTGTACAAGGCCATGTGGACCAAACAGGTGTTTGTACACACATTAAAGAAGCCAATGGGAGTTGGGTTTTTACGTTTGAATACGACCCTACCCTTTCTAACATTACTATTGAAAAAGGTTCCATTACGGTAAACGGCACTAGTTTAACAGTTGTGAATTCTGAAATTAATAGTTTCAGTGTAGCGATTATTCCGTATACCTATGAACACACCAACTTTCGTACATACACAGCTGGGACTTCAGTAAATTTAGAATTTGATGTTATTGGGAAGTATGTGGCGCGTTTAACTGCTTTGGGTAAATAAAAAAGCCCCACATTTCTGTAAGGCTTTGATTTTACTAGTGGTCTCACCTGGTATTATTTTGTCTTTTTGTTAAAATTTTAGTATTGATAATCAAATAGTTACACTCTAAAAAAGGGTATTTTAAGAGTTGAGCAGAGCGTTTTGCTCAACTGCTTGCTCAACATTTATTTTATTATATTTGCTATAGAAATATTAGAAGTTATCTGAAAAAGGAGGTACGCTAATATAATAAATAAATTATTAATGAATTTTTATTTCAATGCTTATATCTGCGATTTTGTGGCATAAACCCAACAAAGATGGATTATATCCAATAAAAATTAAACTATA
>DALYCS010000093.1:6503-6839 GCA_031973615.1 Flavobacterium sp.
GTTCTAAATAATCACCCCAAAGCTGAATACTATAATAGTCTTATAAAAAATCTTATTGAGACTTACAATAAAGTAGAGGAATATGAAGAAACATTTGGTAATGCCGAAACCGGAACACTTGGAGATTTATTCACAGAACGTATACGAAATTTTCAATCAAGTAATAGGATTTCTGCAGTTAAGAGATACACTACAATTATTAACCACCTAAGACAATTACAATTAACATCTCTTCCGTTAAATAATATAAATAAAGAACACATTAATCTGCTAAATCAGTATTTGATTAACAATAGGAGATTATCAAATGCAGCGTTGAAAAATTATCATAAAGTC
>DALYCS010000094.1:0-4081 GCA_031973615.1 Flavobacterium sp.
TAAATAATGCTTAAAATACTTGCTTATGAAAACAGTAGTTATGGTTTTATTCGGTTTATTGATAGGCCCTTATTTGTTTTCTCAAGGAATTGAACGCAAGATTCTTCGAGGTATTGTAGTTGTGGATTCTTTTGATGTTGAAAATGTTACTGTTCGTAACATCTCGTCAAATGTTAACGCACAAACAGATATGGATGGAAAATTTTCAATTCGGGCAAGAGCTACCGATACCTTGTTCTTTGAAAGTTCATCATTTGTTTCACAAAAATACATTTTATCACATAAAGATTTTTGGAAAGAAGAACTGGAAATTCGGTTGCATTTAAAAATAACAGAATTGGATGAACTCATCATTACGCCATATACGCTATCCGGAAATTTATCTGAAGATACCAAGCGCATTCAAGTTTATGGAGATGGTTTTGCGGTTATTGATGCCAAAAAAGTTATGCATTATGAAGATGACATTCGAACAGGAGCGCCAATAAATTCTGCCATGCCCACAGTATTAGCGCCCAATGGTTCCAATTTTAATTTTTTGGCTCTTGGGACGGGCTTAGTGCAGTTACTGGTTAAGCCAAACATTTCAAAACAACATTCCAAAAGAGTATATGAAGAAAGACGTGTAAAAGCCTTGGCTACAAAATCCTTTTCGGAGCATTTATATGAACGATTTTCTCATCGTTTTTTTGTAGAAACTTTAAAATTAAAAAACGAAGAAATTCCATTATTTATGAGTTTTTCTGAAGTGAATGTTTTCGATCTTTCACCATTACTACAACCTGAAAACGAATTAAAATTAATAGCATATTTGATTGAAAAGGCGGCTGCATTTAGAATGCAAAACAAAAAAGAATAATTACTATTTTTACCAAATGAAAATCAAGTTTAAAATTGGAGTACTGCTTTACTGTTTGATCGTATGCAGTTCGTTCGCACTCCACAAATATTATGTGGCAGTCACACAAGTCGATCATGTGCCGCAAAAAAAACGAATCGAAATTACGTCACGAATTTTTATAGATGATTTAGAAAAAGCACTGACTAAAAAGTATAAGAAAAAACCTAATATTACTTCCACCAATGAGATTCCCGAAGCTGAAGAATGGATTAAAAGTTACATCAAAGAAAAAATTAAAATTTCAATCAATAACAAACCGCAACAAATTGAATATTTAGCAAAAGAAGTTGAAGGTGATGTGTTAATTATGTATACAAAAATTGCCATTTCAAAAAAAATAAATACCTTCGAAATTTACAATTCATTATTAACGGAAACATTTGAAGAGCAACAAAACATTGTACACACCAATATCAACGGTAACAAAAAAAGCTTTTTGATGACTAATACAGAGTTTCAAGAAAAAATAGACTATTAAAACGATCAAATATATTATGAGAAAATCAATTCTACTTAGTGCTTTTTTAACCTTGACTGTTGCTTTAGGAGCCATAGCTCAAGAAGTAAAAACAGAAGAAAAAAAGCGCGAATCTGGACATTATGATGAGAATAAATTCCGTCAGATGTACACCGAAATGGCAACGCCAAATATGTTTAGAACTGCTTCTGGTGCACCAGGACCGGCTTATTATCAGCAAAAAGCAGATTATAAAATGAATTTGGAATTGGACGACAAAAACAAAAAATTATACGGTTCAGAAACCATAACCTATCATAATAACGCCCCAGAATCTCTAGAGTATTTATGGGTGCAATTGGATCAAAATATTGAACGTCCCGATTCAAAAACCCCTTTAGCGGAAAGTGAATCGTTAAGCAAATCAATTACAACCGACGGGTTTGCAAAAAAATTTATAGAAAAGCCTTTTCAAGGTGGATTTAACATTGAATATGTAAAAGACGCCAAAGGCAATCCAATGAAATATACCATCAATCAAACGATGATGCGTATTGATTTACCAAAACCATTAAAAAATGGTGAAAAATTAACTTTTTCAATCAAATGGTGGTATAACATTGTAAATTACCAAGAGCAAGTGAATAATGGTCGTTCAGGATATGAGCAGTTTTCGGATGGAAACCGATTGTATGTAATGGCACAGTTTTACCCAAGAATGGCGGTTTATAGCGATGTGGAAGGATGGCAAAATATGCAATTTTGGGGTAGAGGTGAGTTTGCCCTTACTTTTGGAGATTTTGAGGTAAATATTACGGTTCCTGCTGATCACATAATGGAAGGAACAGGTGTAATTCAAAACAAAAGTGAAGTGTATAGTGCCGAACAAATGAAACGATGGGCATTGGCCGAAACCACATTTGATAAGCCTGTTGTAATTGTAACGCAAGAAGAAGCAATGCAAGCCGAAAAAGGATTCTCAGAACAGAAAAAAACCTGGAAATTTAAAGCACAAAACGTTCGTGATTTCGGATTTTCAACCTCGAGAAAGTTTATTTTAGATGCGATGGCAGTTGACTTGCCAACCAACAAACCTTTGGCGATTTCAATTTATCCTAAAGAAGCAAATCCACTTTGGGGTGATTTGTCAACAAAAGCAGTAGCGCATACCTTAAAAACGTACTCACATCATACTTTTGACTATCCTTATCCTAAAGCGGTTTCAGTTTCTGCTGAAGATCAAGGAATGGAGTATCCAATGATTTGTTGGAACTATGGTCGTCCAGATGATAAAGGGTTTGTTAGCAATCGAACAAAATATGGGATGTTGGGTGTTATCATTCATGAAGTGGGACACAATTTCTTCCCAATGATTGTGAATTCAGACGAACGTCAATGGACATGGATGGACGAAGGTTTAAATACCTTTTTGGAATATTTAACAGAAATTTCATTTGACCCTAATTTCCCAGTTGATAGAGGTCCGGCTTCAAAAATTGTTCCTTACATGAAAGGAAATCAGCAATATTTAGAACCGATCATGTCAAATTCAGAGAGTATTTATAATTTCGGAGCTAATGCATATGGAAAGCCTGCCACGGGATTAAATATATTAAGAGAAACGATTATGGGTCGTGAGTTATTCGACCATGCGTTTAAAACTTACGCTAATCGTTGGAAATTTAAACATCCTACCCCAGAAGATTTCTTCAGAACGATGGAAGATGCGTCAGCAGTAGATTTAGATTGGTTTTGGAGAGGTTGGTTTTATTCAACCGATTATACAGATATTGGGATTAAAGATGTAAAACAATTTTATGTAATTGAACAAGATCCCAAAGAAGCCCAACAGCAGTTTAACAGACGCGGAAGAAAAATTGGAGAGGGACAATCCATGTTGAAAATGGTTTTAGAAGCTTCTACCGATTTTAAACCAGAATTAAAGAATGGTTTTGATGCTTCAAAAGTTCAAGCTTTAACAGACTATTTGAATAAGAATTATTCAGCAGAAGAAATCAACGGATTAAAATCGCCTAAATTCTTTTACGAAGTGGAATTTGACAAGCCAGGAGGGTTATTAATGCCAATCATTGTAGAGCTTCAATTTGAAGATGGTACTAGCGAAACGAAAAATTTTCCTGCTCAAATTTGGAGAAAAAATAATATGACGGCTAAAAAAGTTTTTGCAACTGAAAAGAAGGTCGTTAAGATGCAGTTGGATCCTAAGTTAGAAACCGCCGATATTGATGTGACGAATAATTTTTGGCCCAAAGCTGAAGTGGCATCAAAATTTGATTCGTTAGAAAAAAAATAACAACTTAAAAGACTGTCTTCGGATGGTCTTTTTTTGTTTCTATTTGAATATTCGAATTAAATCTTTGTAAATTTGTAACATATAAATAGCTGATTATGTTTGATGGAATAGGCGAGTTGTTGTTAATTTTAATTGTGGTTTTGATGCTTTTTGGGTCCAAAGAGATTCCAGAAATTGCACGTTTTTTAGGTAAAACGATGGCGCAATTGAAAAATGCAACCAATGAAATCAAAAGTGAAATTCAAAAGAGTGCACAAGACAATGGAATGGACATAGACTCAATTACAGGTGGAATTTCACAAGAAATTAGTAAAGCAAAAACAGGCATATCTCAAATGAAAAACCCATTAGATGCTGTTGATTTAGGGCTTCAAAAACCACTCGACGAAGTTAAAGAAAATCTTGAAGA
>DALYCS010000094.1:4091-6685 GCA_031973615.1 Flavobacterium sp.
GACCCATCAAAAGACAATCCTAATGTTAGATCCTATAATTCAACTTGATAGAGATTTGTTTCTTTTCCTAAACGGATTAGGGTCTCAGCCCTTTGATCCATTTTGGAAAATTATTACGAAACAAGTATATTGGTCTCCTTTATTTTTAGCAGTATTCTATTTGCTTCAAAAAAAAATAGGTTGGAAAAATGTAGGAATAATTTTGTTATTCCTAGCGGTTTTGATTACCTGTACGGATCAAATAACGAATTTGTTTAAAACTACTTTTGAACGATTACGACCTTGTAATGTAAGTGAATTAAAAGGCATAATGAGGGCGGTTGTATCACGCAAATCATTTAGCTTTTTTTCGGGTCATGCTGCTAATTCAATGGCCGCAACATCTTTTGTGTATTTAATTATTAGAAACTATTATAAACACTCGTACTTGTTGTTTTGTTTTCCGCTAATTTTTGCATACAGCAGAATTTACCTTGGATTGCATTATCCTGGAGATATTTTAACGGGTTATGTGTTTGGTGCTACTTTTGGTTTTGTGTTTTATAAATTGTACTTGTTTATTGGGAAAAAATACAATTTCATTACAAAACACGACTAACCGTTAAACCATCACGAATCGGCAATAAAACCGTTTCTACTCTCGGGTCTTCATTTAAAAGTGTATTGTAATCCAATAATACTTGCGTGCTTTTGTCATTTGCTTTTACTTCTTCCAGTACTTTTCCACTCCACAATACATTATCCGAAAGGATGATTCCGCCTTTGTTCATCATGGGTACAATCAAATGAAAATAGTGGATATAATTTTCTTTATCAGCGTCAATAAATACCAAATCAAATTTTTTGTTTAATGTAGGAATTACATCAATTGCATCTCCTAAATGTTGAAAAATTTGATCTTTCCAAGATGATGCATCAAAATATTTTTTTTGAAAGTCAACCAATTCTTCTTCAATGTCTATCGTGTCTAACGTGCCATTTTCGGTCAGGCCTTCGGCCAAACATAAGGCAGCATAACCTGTATACGTTCCAATTTCTAAAATATGTTTTGGACGAATAATTTTAGAAAGCATGCTCAAAACCCTTCCTTGAAAATGGCCACTCAGCATTCTCGGTTGTAATATTTTTTGATGCGTCTCTTTGTTAAGTTTCGCTAATAATTCTGGTTCAGCTTGTGAATGGTTGGCTACGTAATCTTCTAAGTCTTCTGATATAAAGTGCATTTTATGTTTTGATAAAATTAAATAGTTCTTTTATATATTTTGTTTTCTCTTTTGTATTCTTTTTTGGATTAATCATGGATATGAAGATAATTGTACTATTTTTCATTCCTACCAAATGAACAACTTCTTCTTTGGTCTTTTCGTGTAAATAATTTGCTATTTGATAGTTATGATCATCAGTTTCTATTGGTGTACATTTTAAATTAAAATAGTCGCACAAATAATTGAAATGAGCCACCTCATTTGCTAAAAAGTCAATATCTGTGGCAATTTTAAATTCCGGATGATTAATTTTTTTTTTAAAATTAATGGTGACCAAATTTTCATTATTCATAAAATAAGATGCACCATAATCTGCTTTATTTTCATTTGTACCCCACTTTCCAAGAAGGGTTAAAGAATCATGCTCTTTAAATCCTTTTATTGTAGTTGAATTAGTAACTTCATCAAAATAAAAAAAATGGGGTCGTGTATGCGTTATTGTGCTCACACACGAACATAATACTGTTATAAATGAAATTAGTACCAACTTATGCATTCTTATTTTTTTTTCAAAAATACAAATTAACAATCAAACGATTTAACATTTTAGTCTAACTTTGCAGCATGCAAATCGAAAAGAAAGACATTCGAGCCCTCACAAAAGAACAATTGCGTCAATTTTTTGTTGCCAATGGTGATAAAGCTTTTCGCGGCAATCAAGTCTATGAGTGGTTGTGGCTAAAGCGTGCCCATACATTTGAGGATATGACCAATGTGTCAAAAGAGACACGCACTATGCTCGAAGCTAATTTTGTTATCAATCACATTAGGGTAGATACTTTTCAGCGCAGTGAAGATGGAACGGTAAAAAATGCCGTTCGATTGCACGATGATTTGATTGTTGAATCGGTATTGATACCCACTGAAACTAGAACAACAGCTTGCGTTTCTTCTCAGGTAGGTTGTAGTTTAGATTGTAATTTTTGCGCTACAGCTCGATTGAAACGCATGCGTAATTTAGAACCTGGTGAAATATATGATCAAGTTGCCGCTATTGATAAAGAGAGTCGTTTGTACTTTGACCGACCTTTATCTAATGTCGTTTTCATGGGAATGGGCGAGCCATTAATGAATTATCCCAATGTAATGAAGGCTATTGATATGATAACCTCAACAGAAGGATTAGGGATGTCACCCAAACGCATAACCGTTTCCACTTCGGGTATTCCGAAAATGATTAAGAAAATGGCCGATGATGAAGTCAAATTTAAACTAGCAGTTTCTTTACATTCAGCAGTGGAAGAAATTCGTAACGAAATCATGCCCTTTACCAAGAATTTCCCGTTAACAGATTTGCGCGAAAGTTTAGAATATTGGTACCGCAAAACC
>DALYCS010000095.1:0-6561 GCA_031973615.1 Flavobacterium sp.
CCTTCAATTAAAGCAATACTTTTTTGATACATGTCTAATTTAAATTCTGTTGAAGCTATCAATGCTTTTAGTTCGCTGTTTTTGCTCAATTCTACACTAGTACTTTCGGCTTTAACATTAATCTCAGCTTCTGCTTTGTCGTCTAAAATCAATGCAAAATAATTGGAGTTTACATTCAAGAATGACTTCGAATTGTGGTAATTTTTTACGGTAATTTTTTCAAGTTCAATTGCAGCCAGCGCTTTGATTTCAGCTTCGTTGCGAGCGGTAATAAGTTGTAAGTCATTCGTGTAGTTGACGCGAATGGTGAATTTTTTGTAGCCAGTAGCTTCTTTTAAGGCGTTAATTTTCAATACATTTCCAGAAACTTCATAATTGATGATTTCGTGTAAATTATCGTCGGCTTCAATTTCTATCGAAGGTTTATCTCCTTTTACTAGTAGAATTTCAAAATTATCTCCCACTTCAATGGTTTCAAAATTAGGAAGTTCTTTGATAGCAACGGTTACAATTTTAGAACCTTTAATTTTTTCTTTCTTTTGTCCAAAAGATAGTGAAGTTACTACGAGGGCAACAAGCAATAAAGCGATTTTTCTTGACATTTTAGCGTATATTAATAGCGCAAATATAAAAAAAACATCGCTAATTTACCGATGTTTTTATTTTGTATTTAAAAGATAGATGCTATCAAATGGGTAATAAAGGTAAATACAAATTCGATAATTTGGATAACTAGTTTTATCATTGGGTTGAATTTAGTTTTTTATCTGATTTGATGATGTAAAATTAGTTTTTTCTTTTTTTAGGGGTGTTAATGATATGCTAATTATTTGTTAAATTAGCATGAAAATGAAGCAGTTACTGAATTAATCATTGGAAACACTTCCGCCCGAACTTTCCGTTTTAATTAGTGTTTTTGGGTTTTGATAATAGGTTATTGAACTACCACTAGAAGCCGTACCTTTTAATTTAATAATGGGTTTAACTTTCGTAAAACTTCCACTGGATGCATCGGCAACAATTTCATTGGCGGCTAATTCTTCAGCGTTGATTTCACTTCCACTAGATGAAGATGTTTCCAAAAGGAGTGCTTTTCCAGAAACAGTTAAACGGCTTCCGCTAGAGGCATCACAGCTTACTTTTTCGTACTCTATAACAGCTTCAATTTCGCCACCACTACTGGTATTCAAAGATAAAGAAGTGCCCTTTAACGTATTCTTTGAATGGATTGTTGATCCACTAGAGGCTTCTAGGCTACTGATAGAAGGCATTTTTACACTCACATTTATAGGAGATTGTGTATTGATGTTGCCTTCTACTTTAATATACAAAGTGCCGTTTTCAATTTTAGTAGAGATGTACTGTTGGATGTTGTCATCAGTTTCTACTTCAATGGATGTTGTTGACTCTTGGCCTACGATGACACTTACTCCTGAATCAGACACTATTGCAGTAAATGGTGCATCTGTGTTTCTTTTTTCTTTGGAAATGTTTCCACTGCCTTGTATTCCTGTAAATTGTTCATTACATGATAGTAACAAAATACTGACAAATAGCGCTACTACTTTAATGGTGGTTTTCATATTATTTCTTTTTTGAGATGTTAATTTCTTTTTCTATTGCTCTATTAAGTTTGATTTCTACATTCTCTACTTTCTTTTTCACTAAGACTCCATTTTCGTCATAAATAATAGTGGCTGTAGAATCATTTTCTAATTCATAATTCTCAACATCTTGATGTTCGTTTTCAGAAATTGGGCAATTCAAACATTTTACCTTTTCACGATCTACTCTATAAATATAATCAGAAGAACTGTAATGAAGATTAAAAAAATCATCATTTGAAAGGTCATAACTGTAAAAGTTTTTATCGGTTTTAAAATGGGTTCCTTTTGGTAAATACAAGTACAATGCAATTTCTTGACCTCTAAATTTATTTTCGACAGCAGAGATTAAATAATTGTCTAATTGCAGCACATTACCTTCAATTTTATATGCATATTTAATTTTTTCAGCTCTTTTACGCGCATCTTCAGCAGATTTTCCTTTAGCTAATTTTTCCACTTGAAGATAAGCTACACTCGATTCAGTTTCCATAATTTCAATTGAAACATTATTGGAATAGATGATCTCTTTGTTGTTTTCGTCTTGTGTAATTTTGAAATCGGTTTCATGATGGACGCTTTTCGAATAGAAATCATTGTTTTTAAATTTTATGTATAAAGTGTCTGTTGGATTTAAAATTAACTCTTGCTTTTGTACTGTCTTCCCTTCAAATGCTATTTGCGATACTTCATTTACTCCTAATGAAATGGCAATACCCATTGCAATAATCCAAGTAGCAAGTAATGTGTATTTTGCAATATTTCCAATTGATTTTAAGTTATTTACTAATAATTTTAGTCCTAAGATAAGCAAGAAGAAAAAAGGAATTCCAAAGACAAAAAGTACTAATATTCCTTGAATCCACATGGGCGTTTCTAAACCAATAGGAGTTTCAATATTGTTTAACAGAAAATTATCGGGCATATTTGTCGAAAAAATCATAAATATTGCTGCAATACAAAATGCAACTAATGAAATCGAGCTGAATAAAACAATGATTCCGCCAATCAATTTTGTGAATATGTTAAATACTATTGAAAAAAAGTTTCCCAATGCATTTCCTGTTTTATTGATGCTTTGTTTTGTGTTTTCGGCTATTTTTTGATGATCAATGGAGCCAATTTTATCAGCGATATCATCTATACCTTCTTTTACTTTACGTTCTATGTTGGAAATGGTAACATCTTCACCTTTCATTTCTAGTTTTTGAGAAGTAGTTACTGCTTCTGGAATAATTATCATCAAAATGAGGTAGATCAAGATCGGACTTCCAAATCCGGCTACAACAATTATCACAAAGAGTAAACGAATCCAAACGGGATCAATATTGAAATAATGTCCAAATCCAGACGCTACTCCGCCAATTATGCTGTTTTCCTTATCTCTATATAATTTTTTTGCAGTACTTTTCGAGTTAAATGTATTACCGTTATATGAATTAGTTGTTTCTTCATCAATTTTATAATCTTCAGGTTGTCCCATGATACCAATCACAGCATCAATCTCAACTAAACCGATTACTTGTTTATCGTTTTGAATGCGTTCTTGAAATAATTCGGCAATGCGACTTTCAATATCTTTCATTATTTCGTCTCTTCCATCAGGAGAAAGTGAGCGTTTAACCGCATCAAAATAACGCGATAATTTTTGATAGGCATCTTCATCAATGTGGAAGAAAAAACCTCCTAAATTTATACTTATTGTTTTATTCATGACGCTTAGTTTTGTTTGGTTATTATATTTACGGCATCGGCTAATTCTTTCCAGGTGCCATTTAATTCTTGTAAAAATTCTTTTCCTTCATCGGTTAAACCGTAATATTTTCTGGGTGGACCCGAAGATGATTCTTCCCAGCGATAATTCAACAAACCATCGTTTTTGAGTCGTGTTAATAAAGGATACACTGTTCCTTCAACGACTAATAGTTTGGCATTTTTTAACGTATCCAGAATTTCAGAAGTATAAGCATCTTTTTCTCGCAATACCGAGAGGATGCAAAATTCTAAAACCCCTTTACGCATTTGCGCTTTAGTGTTTTCAATATTCATGCGTTAATTTATTTTTAAATGTTAGAGTTAGAAAATAAGTGTACCACATACATAGCCTATTATTTTCTTATGCAAAGATAAGTTTATAGTATGGTATTATGTAACGCATAGTACTAATATTTAACATAAAATTAACATTTATCACGTTTTGGGTACAACCAATCTAATTTGTATATTTACACTTAAATCAAACAAAAATGGAGTTTACACCATCAAAACTGAATCTTTTTTCTTTTTTTAAATTACCGGCTGCTTTTTGGTCGGGCGTTCGTGTTAAATCGATTACAGAGTCGCGTTGTGAGGTTACGGTCAAACACCGTTGGTTCAACCAAAATCCGTTTCATTCGATGTATTTCGCGGTGCAAGCTATGGCAGCTGAAATGTCAACGGGCGTATTAGTTATGCTCCAAATCAAAGCCAGTGGAAAGAATATTTCCATGTTGGTCGCTCAAAACAAAAGTGTATTTACTAAAAAAGCTACAGGTAGGATTACTTTTACATGTGTACAAGGCGATGCCATTAGGTTTGCCATACAAAAGACGATTGAAACAAAGGAGGGACATACCATTTGGCTTACTTCAATTGGTGTCAATGAAAAAGGAGAACAAGTTTCTGAAATGCAGTTTGAATGGACATTGAAGGTAAGATCCTAACGAACAACATCAAACTAATCCTAAACATTCGTTAATTTCTTTCATACCTTATCAATTGATTGTAACTTTGAGAAAAAGCAAATACAATGACTATTTTAGTTACAGGAGCAACGGGTTTAATAGGACAAGAATTGGTGGGTTTATTATTACAAAACGGACACACGGTCCACTATTTGTCTACTTCAAGAACCAAGTTGGTTAGTAATTCCTCTTATAAAGGATATTATTGGAATCCCAAGACTGCCGAAATTGATGTTGCCGCCTTTACTGATGTAGACGTAATTGTTCATTTGGCAGGTGCAAATGTGGCCCAAAGATGGACAACAGACTACAAAGAAGAAATTATTCAAAGTCGTGTACTTTCAACACAATTGTTATTCAAAACCCTTCAGCAAATTACTCACAAGGTTACGCAAATTGTTGCCGCATCAGCTATTGGGATTTATCCAAACAGTTTATCCTCAATTTATCACGAAACAGACCTGGATATAGATGATTCTTTTTTAGGTAATGTGGTCAAACGATGGGAAAACGAAGTGAGTCAGTTTGAAAAGCTAGAAATGGTCGTAACGAAAATTAGAATTGGTATTGTACTTGCTAAAGATGGCGGTGCGCTAAAAGAAATGGCAAAACCAATTCGCATGGGGCTTGGAGCTGCATTTGGTTCAGGGCAACATTATCAGTCATGGATTCATATTCATGATCTAGCGGCTATTTTTTATTTTGTGATCCAAAACAAGTTGGCGGGAGTGTATAACGGTGTTTCTCCCTATCCTGTTACCAATGAAGATCTTACAAAAGCCATTGCAAGAACAATCGAAAAACCTTTATTTCTTCCCAATATTCCTCAGTTTGTAATGAAATTGTTATTGGGAGAAATGCACGAAATACTATTTTCAAGCCAACACGTGAGTAGTAGAAAATTATTGGATGAAAATTTTCAATTTAAGTATGCGTCTTTAGACAAAGCGCTTGCTGAACTCTTGAAATAATCCTTTTGATTTATTTTTACTGACAATTTGACATTTTTAAACATTTGGCAATACATTTGCAATTCGATTTACCAAAGTAAAAATGTTTAAAAAAATATTCAAAAATATGAGTCAGGAAAGTACTGAAAACATCGAAAAGGAGAACATTAATGAAGAAAATGTTTCAGAAAATCAAGGAATTCCAACCCCTGAATTATCCCCAGAAGAGCAATTACAAGAAGAATTGAACAACGAAAAAGATAAATTTTTGCGTCTTTTTGCTGAATTCGAAAATTATAAAAGAAGAACTGCTAAAGAGCGCATAGATTTATTTAAAACCGCCAATCAAGAAGTGTTGCAAGCCATGCTTCCTGTCCTGGATGATTTCGATAGAGCATGGGCGCAAGTATCTAAATCGGAAGATGAAGCTTTGGTGACAGGAGTTCAATTGATTCACGATAAATTGCGATCTACTTTAGTTTCCAAAGGATTGGAAGAAGTTGAAGTGAAATCAGGTGATGACTTCAATGCTGATTTTGCAGAAGCCATCACACAAATTCCTGCGCCTAACGATGCAATGAAAGGAAAAATTGTAGATGTTATTGAAAAAGGATACAAATTAGGGGATAAAATTATCCGTTTTCCTAAAGTGGTAATCGGTCAGTAAAAACGCGAGCAGCGTTTTAATTATTATATGTTTTAAAATGAAAAAGGACTTTTACGAAATATTAGGCATTTCCAAAAATGCAACTGCCGACGAAATAAAAAAAGCTTATAGAAAAAAGGCTATTGAATTCCATCCAGATAAAAACCCCGGAAATAAAGAAGCTGAAGAAAAGTTTAAAGAAGCTGCTGAAGCCTATGAGGTATTGAGTGATCCCAACAAGAAAGCCAAATACGACCAATATGGGCATCAGGCCTTTGACGGCGGAGGTTTCGGCGGAGGTCAACACATGAACATGGACGATATCTTTAGTCAGTTTGGCGATATTTTTGGTGGCGCGTTTGGCGGTGGCGGATTTTCAGGATTTGGCGGCGGTGGTGGTCAACGTCGTGTTAAGGGAAGCAATCTTCGCATCAAAGTAAAATTGACTTTGGAAGAAATTGCCAATGGAGTTGAAAAGAAAGTAAAAGTAAAACGAAAAGTTCAAGCCAAAGGCGTGACGTATAGAACCTGCCCTACGTGTAACGGATCGGGGCAAATCATGAAAATTGCCAATACTATTTTAGGAAGAATGCAAACGGCAACTACTTGTCACATTTGTAGTGGTTCGGGTCAAATCT
>DALYCS010000096.1:0-2796 GCA_031973615.1 Flavobacterium sp.
GTTAAATGTAGCTTTTGCGCCTTCAGGAATCCATACAAAACGTTTTTTATGCGCATAATCGGTGAATAAGGAAGAAATCGGTTCGTATGGAATAACATCTCTAGAAGGAGTTTGATTGCTTAATGCACCTGTAAAAAAGTGGTAGTCTGATAATTTTTCATAAGGTACAGTTGTTAAATCAACCTCAACAGGTGTTATTGATATATAATCATCATCTTGATCGGTACATGAAAAATAAACTGATAAGGAAGTAGCAAAAAATAAAAGAATTGCATATTTTTTTATCATATTGTTAAAATTTGTTTGGTTTTAATATAACAAATATAACTTTTTTTTTAAAATAGCAAACTTTTATTTGCTCAATTCTATGGTTTATGAAAACTATCCGAAAGCACTACATTGTAATGTGTTAAGTGTTCAAGCGCTTCTTCTGATTGATAATCAAAAGACATTTCCAATGCTTTGTATTTCTTCTTGTTTTCAATACGATTGACGCTGTCATAAAATCGTCTTACTTCCTCCATGTCAGACAAAATTAATTGAGGAACAGTACTATTATTGCCTTTTTCATCTTTCGCAACCATGGTAAAATAACTCGAGTTGCAATGTTTTTTAACACCCGTTTGGATTTGTTCTGAAGTAACACGAATACCAACGACCATTGAAGTTTTTCCAACATAGTTCACAGAGGCTTTTAGGGTAACCAATTCGCCAATTTCTACTGGATTTAAAAAATCTACGGTATCAACAGATGCTGTTACACAATAACAGCCCGAATATTTAGAAGCGCATGCAAATGCAATTTGGTCCATCAATTTTAATAAATAACCGCCATGTATTTTCCCACTAAAATTAGAATGGGAGGGTAGCATTAATTCGGAAAGTGTGATTTTTGAAGCGGCTACAGTGTTGGCGGTATGCATGGTTTATTCGTTTAGTTCTAGTGGATCATTGTTGTCGCTTTCAGCTCTCTTTAATACCGATTCGGGTAATGATTTTTTAGCTTTGGCTCCCATTTTTTTTAATTTTTCTACACTGGTGATTAAATTACCTTTGCCTTCAGTCAATTTGTTCATGGCAGCACCATATTCAATTTTGGCTTCATCCATTTTTTTTCCGATTTTAATTAAATCGCCAACAAATCCTTCAAATTTATCATACAATGCTCCGGCTTGACGAGCAATTTCTAAGGCATTTTCTTGCTGTTTTTGGTTGGCCCACATGCTATCAATGGTACGAAGTGTAGCTAAAAGTGTTGATGGTGTAACAATAACGATATTTTTTTCAAATGCTTTATTATATAATGCGGCATCTTCATTCAAGGCAACCGCAAAAGCCGATTCGATAGGAATAAATAACAAGACAAAATCAGGGCTCTCCATTTGGTATAAGTCCTGATAATTTTTGTTGCCCAACTGTTCTACATGTCGATGAACAGCACTCACATGTTCTTTTAAGTGTTGATTTTTTTGAGTTTCATCTTCTTCATTGGTGTAGCGTTCATATGCGGTAAGCGTTACTTTGGAATCGATAATCATTTTCTTACCATCTGGTAAATTGATAATCACGTCTGGGAATACGCGACTACCGTCTTCAGTTGTATGGCTTTGTTGTACAAAATATTCGCGATCTTTTTCCAATCCCGATTTTTCCAAAACCCGTTCTAAAACCAATTCACCCCAATTTCCTTGCATTTTACTATCGCCTTTTAATGCTTTAGTTAAATTGATGGTTTCCTTGCTCATTTGTTCGTTCATTTCGCGAAGTCCCAAAATTTGTTGACGCAAAGCAGCATGATAGTCGATACTTTCTTTGTGAGTATCTTCGACTTTCTTCTCAAAAAGTTGAATTCTATCTTGTAAAGGTGAAAGAATGTTTTTAAGATTTTCTTTGTTTTGTTCTGTGAATTTAACTGTTTTTTCTTCTAAAATTTTGTTGGCCAAATTTTCAAATTCTTTGGTAAATTTTTCTTGCAGTTGTTCAACTTCTTGCTTTTGTTCTTTGTTGCGTTCCCAAAGATTATCAAAGTCATTTTCTTTCTTGGCTAAATGAATTGTGATGCTTTCTTTCTCTTTTAGAAGGTTTTCTTTCTCCAATGCATATTGGCGGACTTGCGCTTTAAATTGCTCAATTTGCTCTAGGAGTCCATTGATGCGTTCTTCTAAGCCTGATTTTTCAGATTGTGACCGAGCATTAAAAAGCAGTTTACCAAGGAAAAGCCCTAAAGAAAGTGCAATGATAAATGTAACTAAAATTAGTGTTAATTCTGTCATTAATGATTTAAATATCTGAAGTTAAAAGTACTACTATTTTTTCGAATAATTAAAATTTATAACTCAAAAGCGCTCTAAAATTAAATGGAGTTCCTGGTGTAAAATGAATTTCGGTGACAGATGAGGTTTCACTTTGCAATTGCGATTCGGTTTCAAATTGAGTTTCGTTCCATTGGGTATTAAAAATGTTTTCGATTAAAATTCCGGCAGTGAAATTTTTGTAAGTATAATTCTTTTTCTTTCATGGTGGGTATTTTCTTATTAAAATAAACTATTTACTAGTTTTTGTCAAATATATAGAAATTCTAAGATATAACAGAAAAAGAACAGAAAAATGTTCTTTTTCTGTTCTTTACGATAACTCAATTTAAATTTAGATTTTAAAATACCTTTCAAATTCCTTTTCACTAAGTAGTTGCTCTACTGTGCCTCCGTTTGTATAAACTTCATGCAGTTTAGCAAGCTGTTTGTCTCTTTCATATGTATGACCAATTATTACAATCTTATGAATAATTAGAGTTAC
>DALYCS010000096.1:2806-5159 GCA_031973615.1 Flavobacterium sp.
AAATCGGAAACAAAATAACCTTTTGCTGTTAAGGAGTAATCTTCATTTGCAGGTCTATCGCCTAAGTAACGACTTTTGAACGAACCCGAAAAACGATTTTTAATCACACTTAAACCTCCCATAAAAGTACTTTTTGGCGCTAACGGAATATAATCATTTCCCTTTGGTTCTTCTGTGCTTTTAGCATCTGTGTAAGTGTAATCTGCATTTAAGAACAACCAATCTGTAAATTGATAGCGTAAACCAAAATCGATTCCTTTTCTTGCTGTTTTTCCACTTGGTTCTACTATTCCTGCATC
The DNA here is from genome assembly GCA_031973615.1 of Flavobacterium sp. GTDB lineage: Bacteria > Bacteroidota > Bacteroidia > Flavobacteriales > Flavobacteriaceae > Flavobacterium. Next base: position 3,106 of record DALYCS010000096.1, read on the forward strand.
GCCAACATAAACAAATTCTTGTTCCAAAAACAAATACCAAGCGGCTGAATTTAAAATTAATTTGGATGTTGGTTTCCATATAAATCCTAAATCAGAACCATATGAAGCAGGTAATGTTTTTTGTCCACCATTAGCCACATTTACACGAGTATCGTTGCTGTGAAAACCTTTTCCTGTTTTTAAAAACACTTGAAGTTTGTCATTTTGTTTATAGAGGAAATTTAATTTTGGACTTAAAATTCCTTTGTTCACCGCTTCATTAGAATATGTGGGATTCAATTTGTCATAGTAGTCAAACTTAAAATAATCATAACGAAGTCCTGCATTTACAATCAGTTTATCGAATTTGAATTCTGTATTTCCATAACCTGATAAATTGGTTTCATTAACATCGCCAAGCATAATGTTTTGTAATGTTGTAATTCGATTGGCAGTATGAGAAAGTTCAATATCGTCTACTTTATCTTGTCTTAAACTAACTCCTAATTGATAGTTAATAGGTTTGTTTTTAATTGAAATACGTTTTTCAAATTCAGTATTTAATCCGAAAGTTGTTCGCCTTTCCTTTTGTCTAATTTGGTCGCCATTAATAGGATCTTCTAAGAAAAAGGTAAAGTTTGAATATAATTCAAAATCATATAACGAAACATATGCATTAGTTTTCAAACTCGAATTTTCCGACAATTGTTTTTCGTGTTTTATGTTTATAATACTTCGGCTAGTATTTCCTCCTTCTGTATCATCAATGGCACCAAATCTTCCAATTAATCCTTGGTCAACGGCTCTTTGTGGGATTTGTCCCGATGCATTCCATTTGCTATTAAAATGAATAAGTGAAAAAGATAATTTCGAAGTTTCGTTCAACAACGTATATTTTGAAAAAATATTGGTTCGATTAAAATTTTGTGGCGAATCAAAGTAACTATCAGTTTGTAAATGAGTACCTGAGAAATACAAACTTTCTTTGTTTGATGAAAATAAATTGAACATTCCTCTAATACGTTGCGAGTTAAATTGTCCAATTTCTAATGCTATTTCATCGTGCTTGATTCGGTCTTTTGTCGTGAAATCAACATAACCCGCGGTGGCTAAATTTCCTTTATTTGCAAAATATGAACCTTTATCAAAATCGATATTATCAACGGTTTCGGGTTGTAAAAAATGTAAATCGGCATAACCTTGACCATGTCCGTGAGAGACCATGTTTACAGGAACTCCGTCAACATTAATAGCAATATCTGTACCATGATCAATATCAAAACCTCGTAAAAATATTTGTTCAGCTTTTCCACCGCCAGCATGTTGTCCAATGAATAATCCAGGAACTATACGTAATAATTCTTGTGTTGAATTTACTGGATTTGTTTTTAAATCTATTTTTGAAATTTCGTGTAAATGATTTAATTCATTGGTAATAACCACTTCTTTTAAACTAACGGCTTTAATATTTAAAGTATAAATTCCTGCTTCAACAATAACAGTTCGTATTTCGTCAAAATTTTTATGAGAAATACTAATACTATCACCAATTTTTGAGTTTTCTAAATTAAATTCACCTTTATAATTAGAATGTGCATGTGATTTGTTTTGGATGTTTTGAACGTAAACATCAGCAATAGCAATTCCTTCAGCATTTATTATTTTGCCTTTAGAAGTTTGTGCTTGAACTAAAGTTGATGATACGATAAGAAGAAGGGTGTAAACGTATTTCATTTATTTTGAATTAAAGAAAACAAAGATAGTACTTGTTCCGTTATTTTATTGATAAATTTGACAACAGAAATTACAATATATAAAAACTGATGCACCATCATTTCCTAATTCATAAGCCTTATGGCTATTTATCGCAGTTTATTTACCAACTCAAACGCAATAAAAAATTGTTAGGCGAATTATATGATTTTCCTGATAACACCATGGCAATTGGTCGTTTAGATGAAGATTCAGAAGGCTTACTTTTGTTAACAACCGACGGCATGATGAGTGAGATTGTGCGAAGTAAAAAAGTAGAAAAAGAATATAAATATACCTACTATTACTAGTATTCCAATTAG
>DALYCS010000096.1:5169-6561 GCA_031973615.1 Flavobacterium sp.
GCACAAGTTGACGGAATAATAACTGAAGAAGCTGTTAATCAACTCAGAAATGGTGTAGAAATTGGTTTTCATGGAAAAAAGTACCTTACTAAAAAATGCAAAGCTTCCATTTTAGAAGCGATTCCAAACTTAGGCGAACGCGGTAAAAAGATTCGAGATGAACGTCACGGACCAACATCTTGGGTTTCGATAACTTTAACCGAAGGAAAATTTCGTCAAGTACGTAAAATGACATCAGCGGTTGGATTTCCTACGCTGCGATTGGTTCGAGTGCGTGTGGGAAACATCCATCTAAACAATTTAAAAGCGGGTGAAGTTTTAGAAGTAAGTGGCTTTGATATCTAATTTACTTGATTTTAAATTTACCAATAGTGGCATCAAATGATAGATGTTCGGAATCAAATAACGTATTGAAAATTCCGCTTTGAATTAAATTACACGGCTGGTCTTGTACAATTTGTTGGGATGTAATGACAATCATTTCATCTGCCATTTGAATGGCAAGGTCAATATCGTGGGTAGAATACACAATTGTTTTTCCTGTTTCGTGGGCTAATTTTTGTAGCAATTTTAACAAATCTGCTTTGTGAACGAGATCGAGATGCGTTGTTGGTTCATCTAAAGCAATTATTGAGGTATTTTGAGATAAACATCTGGTTATTAGTACTATTTGTAGCTGACCATCGCTAATTTCATCGTGCTTTTTTGCCGTCAAATGTGCAATATCAGTGAGTGCTATCGCCTCTTCAATTTTATCATGATCTTCTGAAGTTAAGTTGCCCAACCAGTTAGTGTAAGGTTGTCTTCCAAGTGCAATAATTTCATACACTGTTAAATTACTTGGAGGTAATTTTTCAGTCAATACAATGCTTAATTCTTTGGCTAAAGCTAACGGTTTGTAGCTTTGGAGTGGTTTATTCAGCAGGGCAATTTCACCTTGTATTGGCGGAATTATTCCGGTTAGGGTTTTTAATAACGTTGATTTACCGATCCCATTTTCTCCTACCAAAGCAATTAATTTTCCTTTTGAAAGCGCTAAATTAATGTCTTTGGCAATAATTTTAGTTTCCGATTTGGTTTTATAACCAATGGAAAGCGCTTGGGTTTGTATGGTGTAATTTTGATGACTCATGCTTAAAAACGTTTCTTTCTAACTAATAACCAAATCACTACAGGCGCTCCCATTATAGAAGTAATAGCATTTATGGGTAAAGTAATATCAAATCCGGGAACCTGTGCAATAATATCGCAACTCAGCATAACAATGGCGCCCAAAAGTATGGTGCTCCAAAACAATACAAAATGATTGCTAGTTTGAAATACTAATTTAGCCATGTGTGGAACGGCAAGACCAACAAATGCAATAGGTCCAGCAAAAGCAGTAATACTACC
>DALYCS010000097.1:0-6478 GCA_031973615.1 Flavobacterium sp.
ATTATATCCTAAACGATAAAGTTTCTCTATAATTTTATTTATATCTTCAAAGTCTAATAAGTCGGCATTTACAGTAGTTCTTACTTCAAAATTAAAATTTATACTTAAAAGATGTTTTATTGTACTTATCATACTTTCATAACTACTTTTTTGAGTTACAATTTTAAACTTTTCTTTTGGAGCTTTAAAATCTAAAGATATAAAATCTATAAGGTTTTTTGATATTAAATCTTTTATAATTTTGGTATTTATTCCATTTGTATCTAGTTTTATTTTAAATCCTAGTTTTTTAACTTCTTTACAAAAAGGTTCTAAATTGTGCATAGTAGCTTCTCCACCACTTAAAACAACTGCACTTAGAAGCCCAACTCTAGATTTTAAAAAATCTAAAATATCATTATGAGAATAATATCCTTGTTTGGAAAAAACTATATTATCATTGTAACAATAGCTACATAGCAAGTTACAAGAAATATGCCAGACTATACAAGATATTTCATCTTGGTAGTCTGTTGTTGTAAATTTTGTAAAACTATAAACAATCTTTTTGTTCAATAAATTTAACTCTTTGTTTATGTTCACCTTTTTTCCCTATATTAAAACTTTCAACTGGTCTATGATAACCCATAACCCTAGTATATACTATACATTTAGTTCTTTTTTCTATATTTTTCTCAAGCAATTTTATTTTTTCCATCTTCTAATTCCTTTTTTAAAATTTCATCATCACATTTTGGACAATACTCATATTCTCCAACTAAATATCCATGAACAGGGCAAACTGAAAAAAGTGGAGTAATTGTAATATATGGCAATCTAAAGTTTGAAATTACATTTTTTACCATCTTTTTACAAGCTTCACTACTTGATATTTTCTCTTTCATATACAAGTGTAAAACCGTTCCACCAGTATATTTGCACTGTAAATCATCTTGTAATGTAAGCGCTTCAAAAGGATCATCTGTAAAATCAACTGGTAGCTGAGATGAGTTTGTATAATAAATATTCTTCCCAAAACCTGCTTGAATAATATCTTTGTATCTTTTTATATCCTCTTTTGCAAATCTATAAGTTGTTCCTTCAGCTGGTGTTGCTTCAAGATTATATAAATTTCCAGTTTCCTCTTGATATTCTCGCATTCTATTTCGGATATAATCTAAAATTTCCATGCAAAAATCATTACCAAAAACTGTGGTAATATCATCTTTGTCATTAGTAAAATTACGCACCATTTCGTTCATTCCATTTACTCCAATTGTTGAAAAGTGGTTTCTAAAATGAGGTAAATATCTTTTCGTATAAGGAAATAAACCTCTATCATACATGTCTTGAATAAAAACTCTTTTCTTTTCTAAAGTTGATTTAGAAATAGCTAATAACTTATCCAATTGAATAAAAAGCGCGTCTTTATCTCCTTCGAATAAATAACCCAATCTAGCCATATTTATTGTTACAACTCCAATGCTTCCAGTCATTTCGGCACTTCCAAAAAGTCCGTTGCCACGTTTTAATAATTCTCTTAAATCGAGTTGCAAACGACAACACATACTGCGAACAGCGTTTGGTTTGTAGGCACTTTCGTTTTCTACTTTATTGCCTTTTTCATCCAAAATATATTGGCTTCCAATGAAATTTTGAAAATAGGAAGAACCAATTTTAGCCGTGTTCTCAAAAAGAATATCGGTATTTTCTCCATTCCAATCAAAACCTTCTGTGATATTTACTGTTGGAATTGGGAAAGTAAATGGTTGTCCGTTGGCATCGCCTTCCGTCATTACCGTATAATACGCTTTGTTTATCAAATTCATTTCTTCCTGAAAATGTTCGTAACGCAAATCAGTTGGTTTATCGACACCACGCAGATTGGCTTTTACTACTAAATCGTGATTGAAGTTACCTTCAAAGAAATGATGGTTATTTTTAGTAGGAATTTGGGTTTTTAAGTCATCGGGAACAATCCAATCTAGAGTAATATTGGTAAAAGGAGATTGTCCCCAACGTGCCGGAACATTCAAATTATAAACAAAACTGCGAACCGCTTTCAACACTTCATCAAAAGACAAATTATCCTTGAAAACATAAGGTGCCAAATACGTATCAAACGAACTAAACGCTTGTGCGCCTGCCCATTCGCTTTGCAAAATCCCGAGAAAATTTGCCATTTGTCCCAATGCTTCTCTGAAATGAGATGGTGGTTTGCTTTCAACTCGTCCACGAACGCCATTAAAGCCATCATTGAGAAGAACTCGTAAACTCCAACCCGCGCAATATCCTGTCAAACAATCCAAATCGTGAATGTGAATGTCGCCATTTCGATGTGCATAACCTTCTTCCTTTGAATAGACTTTATCCAACCAATAATTGGCTATGATTTTACCAGCAACATTATTGACTAATCCTGCATTAGAATAAGAAGTATTGGCGTTGGCATTTATTCTCCAATCGGTTTGCAAAATATATTCTTCGATGGTTTGTGTGCTGTCAACATAAGTTGTATCATCGTTTAGTCCTTCAACATGTTCGCGTTGTAGTTTTCGAGTATGACGATACAACATAAACGAACGCATGACTGTAAAATACCCTTTTTGAAACAGGCTTTTCTCAATCAAATCTTGAATTTCCTCAACTGCCCAAGTCGTTTTATCTTCTATAGTTGTAATGACTATATCAAAAATATTTTCGTCAAATGGAATAGAAACACTTTCAAAACTACTCTCTATAGCATCCTTTATTTTATAGCTTTCAAAGGGTTTGTAATCACCATTTCTTTTAATCACAAATTTTTTCATTAAAAATGATTTAAAAAATTTTATCCCAAAACATTGAATCTTTCTTCCAACTCAACAGCTTTATGAAATAGAATATTGTTTTCTAAATGTATGTGTTTGTGTAAATCTTGTTCGAATTCTTTGAGCATAGCAAATGTTACTTTGTATGTTTCGCATGCATCAATTGGTGGATTGTATTCATTAGTTAATTGTGAAATTTTAACAAACAAATCGCCTTCGGTTTCGTGATCTTGTTTCAACATAGCAATCGGATTTTCAACTGTTCCGAAACCTGGTTGTTGAATTGTTTCGTTGTTTTTTATTGCATTTGTCATAGTTTTTATAAACGGAAATAATACAATTTCTTCTTTTTGGAGATGATTTAACAATTCACTTGAGGCAATTTTAAATAAATTATTAATTTCAAATAATTCAGGATGTCTTTCGCCATGTACTTTACATAACTTATCTAAATACATTAATAAAATTGGTGTTTTTTCTTGAATGTACTCGTGATGTGTTTCTAGGATATAATCAATTAATAGATTAGGAGAAAATGTTTTGAAATCCATTTCTTTTGAAGAATTTGAATTTAAAACAGTATTGATTTCATTTTCAATTTTATTTATATCTAAACCTTTCGCCTCACAAACCTCGTCCAATGTTTTGTTTCCTTTACAGCAAAAATCAATTTTATATTTTGAGAAAAGTGCTGCTGTTCTAAAGTCTTGCGCTACATATTCTCCAATGGTGTTTTTTTGTAATGTGTCCATATTTTTTTTAATTTTTTATCAAATGTATAAATTGAAAAAAACTAAAAACATGACTGTAATCATAAACCGCCAACTCTTACTAAACTTCCTAAAATGAGCATAGAAACTGCAATTAAAGTGACAATAATAATTTCTACAATTGCAGGTAACATTCTATCGGAAGTCAATTTTGGGAAAACAACTTTTTGAGCGTGAACCGCTAAACTTAGAGAAGTAAAAAGTAAAAGTAATTTTATGGAAATAATTTTTTCTATTGGATTTGAAAATGAAAACCAATCAGAAATAGGTACATTATAATCGTAAGCTAAAAGAATTCCTGTAACGACTAAAATAAACAAAGAAGGCATTCCTATTTTTCCAAATTTAAGTCTAAAATCACTTAAAATTGAAATGTCTTTTTGTTGTAAGGTTGCAGGTAAGATTCTTAAAATCAAAAACAAATGACCACCAACCCAAATACTAGCAGCCAATAAATGAATTATAAGGATAATTTGATGATGCATTAAGTCAATGTTTTGTACATCATTACAGCCGAGATATTCATAGCTCGATTTTTAATTTCATCTGCTTTTGCACCTTCAAAAAGTTTGTCAACCGTTTGATTAAAAAGTGCATTCCAATGCTGAAAATGTTCTTGAGTCATAGTGCTTTTTTGATGCAATTCTTTGTGAACTGCCATTGGACTTCCGCTATAATTGGCTGAATAGAACAATATGTTTTCCCAAAAATCATACATTTTTGGCAAATGTAATTCCCAATTTACTTTGGCAACTTCGGTAAATAAATAGCCAATAACTTCATCTGTTTTTACTTTTTCGTAGAAAGCATTAACTAGCTTTTCGATGTCTTTTCTATTTCTAATATCTGTTTTCATTTTACAAATCTTTTTTATTAAATTTTCTTAACGAAATAAAAAACGGAATAATTACCCATAAACTCAATAACAAAAACGACACAATCAAACCTATTGCAGTTCCAAAAAAGTCTTTAAAAATTGCTCCTGTGTAACCCATCATTGCTGAAACATCAAGATGCAACAGAATTTGAATTCGTGCCAAATCAATTGGGCTAAAAGCGGTGATTCCGACCATTGCATTTTCGATTGGATAATCTTGAAATTGAAATAATAAAAACAAAACCAATCCGTCAAAAAGTAAGGCAAAAAACAACCAAGTCATAATTGCAATTCCGATTCCTTTGGCTTTATCTCTTGTTAGAATTGAACTTAAAAATGCTAATGCTGTAAAGATTACGGTTATCAAACATCCATTAATCAACATTATTATTCCAATGCTATCAGGTGAATTTATGAGTAACGGAATTCCGGCTCCAACAAAAAAAGCAAGAATCATTGAGATGGAAAGTCCTAGAAACAAGCTTATCCATATTTTTCTTCGTTTGATTGGTTGACTTAATAAAAGCTCTATAAATTCGGAACTGTTGTATAAATAAATCGTAGCAAAAAGTATTGAAACCAAAGGCACTGTAAATAAAATAACGTTCAAAATAGTTAATATTCCTTTAGCAGAGTTGTCTTCTAGCGCAAACGAACTCCATGATAGAATGGCTAAAATAAAGGTATAAGCCAAAACTATTTTGCTTTTTAGAATGTCGAGTAATATGATTTTTGTAATTCTGTTCATGACACTTTTGCTAGTTTCGGGTTATGACTTTCAGGTTGCTTTTGTTTCAGAATACTGGCAATAGCTTTTGAAATTTTAGTTTCATTGGTTTCAGATTTTAAGACTTCAACTTTTTTATGAAAATGAACTTCACCATCTTGCATGAAAATAATTTCGGTAATCAAATCGTCTAATTCACTTAGTAAATGTGATGTGATGAAAATGAGTTTTCCTTTTTCTTTTTCTTTAATGATTTTTTCTTTCAAAATTTCGGATGCCAATGGATCTAAACCTGCCGTTGGTTCATCTAAAATCAGCACTTCTGGATTGAATAGAAATGCTAAAACGGCACTTACTTTTTGAGTTGTTCCACCCGAAAGTGTTCGCATTTGCTTGTCGAACATTTTTTCTAATTCAAATGCATTTAATAAATCTTCATCTAAATCATGATTAGAATTCCTGATTTTTTTAATCATATCGATGATTTGTCCGATGGTCATATTATCAGGATAACGCCCAATTTGTGGCATATAACCAATGTTTTCACGATAGATATATTCACCTAAAACCGATTTTCCATTAAACTCAATCGAACCTTTATCTGGCAAAACCATTCCGAGAATTGATTTTATCAACGTTGTTTTTCCGCAACCATTTGGTCCAATTAGAGCAATACATTCTCCACTTTTACATGAAAGATTGACATTTTTCAGCACTTCTAATTTTCCGAATTTTTTGTTTATGTTTCTAATTTCAATCATAATGGCAACGATTTCATTAAAGGCGTTTTATCTATAAAATTGTCTGGTGTAATGCTTGGCAAAACTTTTTCAGATTTGTCTAAAAGTGTTATCATAAAACTTCGATACAACAACATGGCAGAAGGTGTTTTTTCAGTTAAAACAGAAAACAAACTTAGTGGATGATAAGGTACATCGCCTACTCCATTTTTATCTAAATCATATCCTTCATATTTATCCCAATAATTAGAATTGAAAGTATTTAAAACCAAGCTTCCATTAGTGCTAATATCGAAAGTGTTTTTTCGATAATTATTGTTTACAATTTCATTTTCCATACAACTTGCTTGAATTTTCATTCCCCATCCATTTGATTCAAAAACGTTTTTTTCGACCTTGATTCTTGATGTTCCTTCCATGTAAATTCCAGAAGTATTTCGGGCAAATTTATTATTGAAAATATAGCTGTCGGCAATTTCTTTGAGCAATAAACCATAAGCAGCATCACCCCAATTTTCTTCAAAATAATTGTTATACATCTTTACATTTTTGGTAAACATGACTGCAACACCAGC
>DALYCS010000098.1:0-1449 GCA_031973615.1 Flavobacterium sp.
GCAATAAACCACACTCACCTATTCCAAAATGTCCGTTCTCTTCCAAAACAATATACCAGGTTTCTTTCTCATTCATAATGCCGCGAGAGGTGCCACTTGGCCTATTAAAATGTAAGATGTATTTTTTATAGGTTGCTTTCATATTGCTAATTATACTTTGAGTTTATTTTCAATTTGATAATTATTGAAATTTATTCCAAGATTCTAAGTATTTTTTTAAAATTATCGGTTGGTAAACCGTATTTATCAAAGGCCTTGAAATCAGACTTTGTTTGTTCTTGCCATGATTTACCAGTAGATAAATTTTCTTGTGCATATTGTTTATGAATGGCTTTGGCCTCAGAAATTCGATCAGTAAACAAATAAACATGGGCTAAATTCAGTTGAAAATGAATCTCAGTTGGATTTAATTTTGCAGCTTTTACATATATTTCTTCTGCTTTTGTAAACTGCTTTGAAAACAAGTAATAATCGCCTAGCATGCCGTAATCAATGTATGTAGCTCTACCTTTTGCCATCATTTCGACAGTAATGATGGATATTGCCTCTTCTACATCTCCTTTTTTGAATGCAGCATACGACTTTTCTCTAATAATATCATAATACACTTTTACTTCACCTGTTGCTCTTAAACTTTCTTCTGTAATACTATCAACTGCATAATTTTTTTCCACTTGTAAAAGATCTGAAAATTCTCGATAGGAATATTTTTTAGTCATTTTTTCAATGAAAACGGAGAAAAAAAGGTCTTTTTGATTCAATTTATTAATTACCGTTTGCTTTTTTGCAAACGAGAGCAATTCTTCTTTTGTTGCTTTATTCCAACCTCTACTGGCTTTATAATCAACCCAAGGTACAAGCTCTAAAACAATTTTTTGATTCATGACCCAATTTTGACTTTCAAAGCCAAACCAAAGATTGGGTAAATTGGTCAAACATAACGAAGCGGAAGTAAGCAATCTTGCCTCTTTATTGATTTTTTCTTTTTGTTCAAAACATGCTTTTGCAGTTGTTCCTTCTTTTATGAATTGATTGGCATAATTCGCTTCTTGAAAAATAGCATACGTACATTTATCATCACCGGAAATAGCAGAAGTCAAATGAATTAAACCTGCGGTTCCCTGACTAATACCCGTAGGATCAGGTATCGATTTTAAAACTGATACCAAACTAGAGGTTAATTTTTGACCTTCATCCAAAAGTGTAATTCTAAAAAGAAACTCAGTTGTTCCTTTAGGCAACTCTTCTGTTTTTATAAGTATTCGCTTTCCAGCGGTAAGGACTACTTCTTTTGTTGTAGCACGTTCTTTATCCCAATAACCTTCTTTTTGAGCGAAAGAAATTTGTCCAATAAACAATAATAATAGTATCTTTTTCATCAATTCGTCATTTCATTTATAATGCAATTGGCACACCTTTATAATTTAATACTTTGTCCAATTTCCAACA
>DALYCS010000098.1:1542-6280 GCA_031973615.1 Flavobacterium sp.
GCATCAAATCTTTTCCGCTATCAAAAAATTTACGCTTGGCTTCCTCGTGATTGATTTCAATATAGCCAAACGTATCAAAATGATATCCTAACACTTTATCACAATCTAAAAAGTCAGAAGCAATAATAGCATCATCCACATCCATTGTAAAATTGCTTCCAATTGGCAATATGGCCAAATCTAATTTGGTTCGCATGGGAATCAATTTCATATCCATAGTTAATGCTGTATCACCTGCAATGTAAATGTTTTTATGTTCGCCCTCAATTACAAATCCGCCAGGCTGACCTCCATAACTTCCATCGGGAAATGATGACGAATGAATTGCATTTACATATTTTACATTACCAAAATTAAAATCCCAACTACCACCGTGATTCATTGGATGGTAATGATATCCTTTAACTCCGAAATGGGATGCAATTTCATAATTAGAAACAATCACAGCGCCTGTTCGCTTGGCAATTATTTCAACATCTAAAATATGATCTTGGTGCGCGTGTGTGAGCAGAATATAATCGGCTGGTATTGTATGGATATCAATATGAGCTGCTTTAGGATTACCCGAAATAAATGGATCCACTAAAATATGAATATCATTAATTTTTACCCCAATGCAGGCATGTCCGTAGAATGTAATTTTCATAATTAAATGTGTGTAAGAAGTAATAGATTTGAAAATATATTAAAATAAAAAGCTAACAAAAAATAATAAACTCAACACAAAAGTACTTAATGCTACTTTTTTTAATTCGGGATCAAAATCTTCATATCGATTTGATTTTCTAACTTTTTCAAGATGTTTTAGCAAATAAATGAACACCCAAAAATTAAAAAATAGACGCGCATTGATTCCTATTGAAAAAATGAATAATAATACAAAAGGTACAACAATTAAAAAGTGTTGGTAATTCTTAGCCCACTTTAAACCCATTTTGACAACTAATGTGTTTTTACCCGCGGTGGTATCATTTTCAACATCGCGCATGTTGTTTAAATTTAATACAGCTGTTGCTAACATCCCAACAGCTATTGCAGGTAGCAACAATTTCAAATCAACTGTTTTAGAGTATAAAAAATTACTTCCCATGACAGCCACTAATCCAAAAAAAACAAAAACGAATACATCACCAAATCCACTATAACCATAAGCTTTTGTTCCAACCGTATATTTTATTGCCGCACTAATACATGCCAAACCCAACAGTAAAAACAAAATGGAATATAGAAAATGATCACGGCCAAAGGACACATAAATAAGTCCTACAGCTACCACTATAGAAAATACACTCATTAAAACTACTGCCTTTTTCATTTGTTGCGGCGTAATCTCGCCCGAGGCAACCATTCGTTTTTCTCCGATTCGATGCGCATCGGTACCTTTTATGCCATCCCCATAATCATTAGCAAAGTTGGAAAGTACTTGAAAGGCCAATGTAGTAACTAGTGCCAAAGAAAAAATCATACCATCAAAATGGTTTTGGAAATACGCATAAGCACTACCCACTATAATTCCAGACACCGAAAGCGGTAAAGTTCGTAGTCGAGCAGCTAGTATCCAGGGTTTAATGTTGTTCATCATTAATTTAAAGTAAAAAAACGAGTAGTAAAGTTACACAATTCACCAACAAAATAAGATAATTAATCGCTTTATTATGTGATGTAATAATAACATATAAATTGAAAACTGGAGCAACAAATAAGAGCACAACCAGAGGCAACCAAAGTAATTCATAGATCACCCCAACAAATGTTATGGCGTATACATTAATTACTTTATCAAGCAACCAATAACTTGTAATGAGGCAGCTCAAACAAAATCGAATCAACACCGAGTATTTCGACCAAATTTCCTCCATACTTATAATTTGAGTCCCAATCCAAAAGTAATAAAATGAACATTTGAAGTACCCGAAATTTCGTTTGATTTTGCCGGAAAATATTTATAACTACCCTCTAAAAAGAGAACATTTGAAAGCAAAATTTTGACACCCGGTTGTAGGGTAATTCCATTGAAGCTCACTTTGATATCACTACCCTCAACTACAATTGGGTCAAAGGGATTTAAGGAATCATTCGGATTAAACAACCCGGGCATCACCTTAAATTTAGCAGTAAAAAAAGCATAACCCACACTGAAATATGGCACTATCCTAGATTTAGGAAAAAGTAATTCCACACTCAAATTGGGATTACAAACGATCGGATTATTGATAAAAAACAAGTCCCTGGATTGCAAATAATCTAAATTCACACCTCCTAGAAGCGCTATTTTATCTTTTTGATACCATGTGTAATTTCCAGAAATTCCCACAATTCCATTATAACCATCACTTATGTTATTCTCATTTCGAAGATTCCCAACATAATGAACGCCTAGTTGAAATTTAGATGTTTTTTTAACGTCCTGAAGATCTTGTGCAATTGAAAAATTACACACCAATATTACCAATCCAAATACGATTTTTTTCATACTAATAGTATATAATACAACAAAGACCTCTTTTCTATATTATTGATTGAATTTACTGATTAAGGCAAATATTTCTTTTCAAAATTAGGCTTACGCTTTTCTAAAAAAGCATCTCTACCTTCTTTGGCCTCATCGGTCATGTATGCTAAACGCGTAGCTTCCCCTGCAAAAACTTGTTGCCCCACCATACCATCATCAGTTAAATTCATGGCAAATTTTAACATTTTTATAGAGGTTGGCGATTTTGCCAATATTTCTTGCGCCCATTCATAAGCAGTAGCTTCTAATTGCTCGTGTGGAATAACTGCATTTACCATGCCCATTTCGTAAGCTTCTTGTGCCGAGTAATTTCGACCTAGAAAGAAAATCTCACGTGCTTTTTTCTGTCCCACCATTTTGGCTAAATATGCCGATCCATATCCACCATCAAAACTGGTTACATCGGCATCGGTTTGTTTGAAAATAGCATGTTCTTTACTCGCTAAAGTAAGATCACAAACTACATGAAGCGAATGTCCACCACCCACGGCCCAACCTGGCACCACGCAAATCACCGCTTTAGGCATAAATCGAATCATGCGTTGCACTTCTAATATATTCAATCGGTGGTAACCGTCTTCCCCAACATAACCTTGATGTCCACGAGCTTTTTGATCACCTCCACTACAAAAACTCCAAATACCATCTTTCGAACTTGGTCCTTCTGCTGATAATAAGACCACACCAATAGAAGTATCTTCTTGTGCATCATAAAAAGCTTCAATTAATTCTTTCGTCGTTTTAGGGCGAAAAGCATTTCGAACATCGGGACGATTAAAGGCTATTCGAGCCACCCCATTACATTTTTTATACGTAATATCTTCAAATTCTCGTACGTTTATCCAGTCCAAGTTATTCATAATTAATCCGTTTAATTTTGCGAGTCAATAAATTGTATTAAATCTAAATTTCTGTAAAAATAATTCATTTTTTGCATTATATTGCAACTCCAAACAATTAGATCATGAAAAAGCTATACACCCTTTTATTTATTGCCTTAGGAGTCGTTACAAGTACTGCTCAAAACTATGAATTTCAAGATGTTATTGATATCGAGCGTTTGCCGGTAATATCGCAAGATCAAACTGGAACTTGTTGGAGTTTTTCAACTTCTTCTTTTATTGAATCTGAAATTATTCGTTTAACCGGAAAAAAAATTGACCTTTCAGAAATATATCAAGCCCGAACAACCTATATTGCTAAAGCTGAAAATTATGTCATGCGTCAAGGAAAAGCAAATTTTAGCGAAGGGGCTTTGGCCCATGATATGCTGAATAGTGTTTCACAATATGGATTAGTGCCTAATAGTGTTTATGATGGCTTAAACGAAGGACAAAGCAAACACAATCATACCGAAATGGCAGCCGTTTTAGAAGCCATGTTGAAAGTATATGTTGAAAATCCGGGGAAGAAATTATCAACAAATTGGAAACCGGCAATTCAAGCGGTATTAGATTTATATTTAGGTAGCATGCCAGCCGAATTTGAATACGAAGGAAAAAAATTCAATCCGAAAACTTTTGCAGAGTACACAAAAATAAAACCTGAAAACTACCTTACGCTTACTTCATTTACACACAGCGCTTACTACAAACCATTCATATTAAATATTCCAGACAATTTTTCAAATGGAAGTATGTATAATATACCTTTAGATGAATTTATAGCTAATATAGATTATGCCTTATCAAATGGATATAGTTTATCATTAGACTGTGATGTTTCAGAAGTTACTTTTTCTGGAAAATATGGGATTGCTTTTATTCCCGAAAAAGAAGATGATATAAAAACAGGTTTAACAGAGATAATTGCAGAAAAATCAATTACTCCTGAATACCGTCAACAAGAATTTGAAAATTTATCCACAACCGATGATCATTTGATGCATATTGTGGGTACAGTAAAAGATCAAAAAGGAAACATATTTTACAAAGTAAAAAACTCCTGGGGATCGGATGAAAAAAGAGTAGCCAATGGTGGTTATATATACATGAGTTCGGCTTATTTAAAATTAAAAGCAATTTCTGTACTTGTACACAAAGAGGCGCTACAAAAAGAAACTAAAAAGAAACTGGGAATTTAAGCATGGTATTTAAATCTGCAATTAGCCAATTCAATAAATACATGTATATTGGTATCATTTTTTTGCTATTGGCATTGACAACACCTGCATTTTTTGAAGGCTCCTACGAACCGTTATTTGCAATTGTGATTATTGATATGGTA
>DALYCS010000099.1:0-6130 GCA_031973615.1 Flavobacterium sp.
AGCGATAACGGAGAATGCTGATCCTAAATTTTCAGCTCGAGCTACCTTTTGGAAAGGAGAAACGGAATACAACTTGGATCAATTTGAAGAAGCAAAACTAACCTTTCAACAGTTTTTAAATTTAGCGGCTGCTAAGCAAACGCCCGAGTATAGTAATGCGAATTACAACTTGGCCTATTCTTATTTCAAGTTGAAAGCCTATGAAAATGCGATACCCTATTTTGATGTGTTTGTCAAAACGGCTCCTCTAGATAAAGTGCGCATCACCGATGCTTATTTGCGTATGGCTGATTGTAATTTTATGGTGGCAAAATACTGGCCCGCAATGGACGCCTATAATAAAGTAATGGAGATGAAAAGCGTTGATGCAGATTATGCTGCTTTTCAGAAAGGTATTAGCTATGGCTTTGTCAATAAACCGGATCGAAAAATAGAAGATTTAGAAAAATTTATCGCGACTTTTCCTAAATCTCAATATGCTGATGATGCAGTATATGAATTAGGAAACACCTATGTGGGACAAAATTTAAACGATAAAGCGATTGCTACTTACGATAAGTTAATCAGTAATTATGCTTCAAGTTCGTATACAGCTAAAGCCATACTAAAACAAGGTTTAATTTACTACAACAGCAATAAAGAATCTCAAGCTATTTTGAAGTTTAAAAAAGTGGTGGCTGAATTTCCTAATTCTCCAGAATCATTAGAAGCGGTTGCTACAGCACGACTGATTTATGTAGACAACGGAAAAGTAGATGAATATGCCGATTGGGTAAAAACCCTTTCATTTATTGAGGTTTCTAATGCTGATTTAGATAATGATACCTATGAGTCTGCTGAAAAACAATATTTGCAAAACAATGCGAAACAAGCGATTTCTGGATTTACGAACTATGTTAGTAGATTCCCAAATGGTTTGCATGCTTTAAAAGCTAACTTTTATTTGGCACAATTGTATTTTGCAGATAATCTAGAAAATAATGCCATTAAGCCTTATGAGTTTGTTATTGCAAGCTCAAGAAATGAATTTACAGAGCAAGCTTTAGCGCGGTTGTGTCAAATCCAATTGAAAGCTAAAAATTACGATGCGGCGCTTTTGGTTTTAAAACGTTTAGAGGAGGAAGCTGAGTTTCCACAAAATACTACCTATGCGCAATCTAATTTGATGAAAGCATACTATGAAAAAGAAGACTATGTAAACGCGGTGGTATATGCTGATAAAGTATTGAAAAATGATAAAATCGAAGATCGTATTAAAAGTGATGCCCAAATTATTGTAGCACGATCTGCAATGAAAAGTAACGACGAAGCCAAAGCAAAAGATGCGTACGAAAGGTTGAATAAAATTGCAAAAGGTGAATTAAAAGCGGAAGCGTTATATTATGATGCGTATTTCAAGAATAAAGAAGGGAAATATGAAGCCTCGAATAAAGTGGTAGAGCAAATTGCGGTTGATTATTCGGGTTATAAGTATTATGGTTCCAAAGCGTTAATTGTTATGGCAAAAAATTATTTTATGTTGGGTGATAGTTTTCAAGCTACTGAAATTCTTCAAAGTGTTGTTGATAATTTTGCATCTTTTGAAGATGTTTTAAGTGAGGCGCAAGCCGAGTTAGCGCGCATTAAAAGTGAAGAAGCCAAACGAAACGAATCCATTACCAATTAATAATTGTAAAGTAGTGTTTAAATGATGTGCTAATTGCATCAGAAAAAAAATCTGTTATGAAAAAAATAAATATAATCGCTATAGTCTTCGTAATTCTTGCTTGCCAATTTTCGTTTTCACAAGGCAAAGAAGGAACTATTGGTTCTGAAGTTGTAAATATTGTAAAGCCCTATACGCCCACAATTTCGGATGCCTTTAAAGTAAAAGAAACGCCAATTTTGCAAGACGAGGAAGAGCAAAAAAAAGAAGCGATACAGTACCGTATCTTTTCGTTTCCGGTGGCCTCTACCTTTGCGCCTAGTAAAGGAAAAGCTGCGGCTGTTGATCCATCCAAAAAAGAAAAATTATTTGATAATTATGCTACATTAGGATTTGGAAATTATGGAACGGCCAACGCCGAATTATTTCTGTCAAAAAACATAAGCAATACGTCTTATTTTGGTGCAATGTTAAGACATTTGTCCTCTCAAGGTGGAATTAAGGACGTGGCTATTGACGATAAATATACTACAACCAATGTAGGTGTAACTTATGGCATGCGTGAACGCAACCTCAGTTGGAACTTAGATTTGGGAATAAAAAACCAAATATACAATTGGTATGGTTTGCCTGATTACAGTCTTTTTACCGATGCATTCATTCAAGATATCGACGCAAAACAAACCTATAATACCTTTGCTGTAGGCGGAAAAGTAAATTTGAAAAATAGTTTTTTTAACGAAGCGAGTACCCAGTTCAAGCATTTTTCAGATGCGTTTGGTTCGGCCGAAAATCGCTTTTATATACAGCCCAACTTTGAGGTAACACTCAAAAATCAAAAAATCAAAACCGATTTTGTGTTTGATTATGTAGGCGGTAATTTTGATCGAAGATTTGCGCAAATCAATTCAAAATTTGATTATTCAACCCTGAATCTAGGAATTAAACCAAGTATTTTGTATCAAAAAGAGGACTTGTCGATGCAAGTTGGGATAAGTGTTTTTTATTCAGGACATAACATTGATCAGCAAAAAGACAACAATGTTTTCATCTACCCTACAATCAAAGCTTCTTACAAATTAGTAGGCGATATATTAGTGGCTTACGCAGGTGCTGAAGGGAATTTGCAACAAAACTCCTATGCAGATTTTGTCGAGGATAACCCATTTGTTTCACCAACGCTTTTTGTAGCTCCTACCGATACAAAATATGATATTTATGCAGGTTTGAAAGGGAAATTAGCAAATACAGTAGCTTTTGATGCAAGTGCTTCCTTTGTAAATCAAGCCGACAAGGCTTTGTTTCAAAGCAATAAATATGATGTAACAGCTACCAATACGGAAGGTTATGCATATGGAAATTCGTTTGGAGTGGTTTATGATAACGTTAAAACAATGCGTTTGTTTGGAGAATTAAAAGCCGAGTTTTCAAAAAATATTTCTTTTAGTGTTAATGGAACTTTTTCTAGTTACAATACCGACGCTCAGTCTCAAGCATGGAATTTACCCCAATTAAAATTAGGATCATCACTAGCATATACTATTAATGAAAAATGGTATGTAGGTGCTCAAGTGTTTTATGTTGGGCAGCGTAAAGATCTGATTTCGATTCAAAGCGATGCTGATGTGTTTCCTCCAATTTTTTTCGACCAAACCATTACTTTAAAACCATATTTCGATATCAATGCTCACGTGGGGTATAAATACAATTCCCGACTAACGGCTTATTTTAAAGGGAACAACCTAGCCAATCAACAATATGATCGTTGGGCCAATTTTCCTGTGCAAGGCATTCAAGTGGTTTTAGGAGCCAATTATAAGTTTGATTTCTAATACTACAATATACAAAATTCCAGGTTCTTTGTTCCGTGTTACTATGTTGAATTTTCAATTTTGATTAACGAATTTTGAATTTGAAAATTGCGTTTTTATATGTTTTAAAAGCGTATAATCTACTGTGAGTAAACTGTTAATCATGACAATCAAACAAAAAATAAAGCAACATCACTTGCTGTTGCTGCAAGATAAAATCGATGTATATCAGGACATGATTGCCGGATTGGCACTTGACGCTCAAAATGATGCCAAGGGCTCGGCTGGTGATAAGCACGAAACGGCTTTGTCAATGATGCATTTAGAGCAAGAAAAAATTACGCAAAAATTAAAAGAGGCAATAGCACTGCAGGGTATACTTGAACGAATTGATATTTCAAAAACAAGTACCACAATTGTGTTAGGTAGTTACGTAAAAGTGAATGCGATGCAATTGTTTATTAGTGCGGCTCTGCCAAAAATAACCTTAGAAGGAATAGTAGTTTTAGCTGTGTCGCCAGAGTCGCCTTTAGGTAGTCAATTAATGGGTAAAAAGAAAGGCGAAACCGTTTTTGTAAATGGAGCTACTTTTACCGTTCATGAAGTCGTATAATTTGACGTTGAATTTAACCAAATATGCGATATTTTTTTGAAGGCGTCAACGGGAATAAGTTGGCGTTTTTGTTTTTAACAAATGTTAATAACTTAATGGGTTTTTGCGCTTATTTGTGGCTAAATTTTTTCCGGAATGGTTATATTTGTCTGTTAATTAAAAATCGAATATTTAAGAGATAATTATATGAGCGAAGAAGTTAAGAAAAACAATTATTCGGCAGACAGTATTCAGGCGTTAGAAGGGATGGAGCACGTAAGAATGCGTCCTTCCATGTATATTGGTGATACTGGAGTAAGAGGTTTGCATCATTTGGTGTATGAAGTAGTGGATAACTCTATTGATGAGGCTTTAGCGGGTCATTGTGATACAATTTATGTAGCTATAAACGAAGATAATTCCATTACAGTTGAAGATAATGGGCGTGGTATTCCAGTAGATTTACACAAGAAAGAAGGCGTTTCGGCTCTGGAAGTGGTAATGACAAAAATTGGAGCGGGAGGAAAATTCGATAAAGATTCCTATAAAGTTTCGGGAGGATTACACGGAGTAGGTGTATCTTGTGTGAACGCACTATCGGATCATTTAAAAGCAACGGTTTACCGTGAAGGGAAAATCTACGAACAAGAATACGAAAGAGGTAAAGCTTTATATCCGGTAAAACAAATTGGAACTACCGATAAAAGAGGTACCATGGTTACTTTTAAACCGGATGCTTCTATTTTTACACAAACCTTAGAATATTCTTATGATACGTTAGCGTCTCGTTTACGTGAATTGTCGTTTTTGAATAAAGGAATAACCATTACGCTTACTGACAAACGCCACTTAGCTGAAGACGGAAGCCAGCCGGTAGAAACTTTCCATTCTAAAGAAGGATTGAAAGAATTTGTTAAGTTCTTAGATGGGAATCGCGTACCAATTATTGGTCACGTGATCAGTATGGAGCATGAAAAAGGTGAAATTCCGGTTGAGGTAGCGTTGATTTACAATGAAAGTTATACTGAAAATATTTTCTCATATGTAAATAATATCAATACCCACGAAGGAGGGACTCATTTGCAAGGTTTCCGTATGGGATTGACGCGTACGTTGAAAAAATATGCCGATTCTTCGGGATTGTTGGATAAATTAAAATTTGAAATTTCTGGAGATGACTTCCGTGAAGGATTAACAGCTATTATTTCGGTTAAAGTTCAAGAACCACAATTTGAAGGACAAACTAAAACCAAATTAGGAAATAGAGAAGTAGTTTCTCCAGTTTCTCAAGCGGTTTCAGAGATGTTAGAAAATTATTTGGAAGAAAATCCAAATGATGCTAAGATCATTGTTCAAAAAGTAATCTTGGCTGCTCAAGCCCGTCATGCTGCTAAAAAAGCGCGTGAAATGGTACAACGCAAAACCGTTATGGGTGGTGGTGGATTACCAGGTAAATTATCTGATTGTTCAGAACAAGATCCAGCAAGATGCGAAATTTTCCTTGTCGAGGGAGATTCGGCAGGTGGAACCGCAAAGCAAGGTCGTGATAGAGCATTTCAGGCGATTTTACCATTACGTGGTAAGATTTTAAATGTTGAAAAAGCGATGCAACACAAGGTGTTTGAAAACGAAGAAATTCGAAATATTTTTACAGCGCTTGGTGTTACTGTGGGGACAACTGAAGACAGTAAAGCCTTAAATTTAGAAAAATTACGTTACCATAAAGTAGTAATCATGTGTGATGCCGATGTCGATGGTTCTCACATTTCTACCCTTATTTTGACGTTCTTCTTCCGTTATATGAAAGAGTTGATTGAGCAAGGTCACGTTTACATTGCTACGCCACCTTTATATATGGTTAAAAAAGGAAATAAAAAAGAATACGCTTGGAACGATGACCAACGTGACTTAGCGAATGAAAGAATGGGTGGTAGTGCTGCTATACAACGTTATAAAGGTTTGGGAGAGATGAACGCTGAGCAATTGTGGGAAACCACCATGAATCCAGACTTCAGAACGTTGCGCCAAGTTACCATTGATAGCTTAGCAGAAGCAGATCGTATTTTCTCAATGTTAATGGGG
>DALYCS010000100.1:0-6052 GCA_031973615.1 Flavobacterium sp.
CACAATTCCTGTTCGATTGCTCCAGGGGGATTCTACAGTAATTCTGCGATTGGCATCGCATCTTATGGATATAATATAGGTGCAAACATCTCTTGTAATACATTTGATTTAAACCTCGTCAATGGGGGATGTCCCAATAGCTGGGTAATTGACGTTTATCTTTCCACATTGCCCTCGCAAACGATGACATACACAAAAACAATTAATGAAACATGGGCCTCAGGAAATAGTCCGAATTGGAACGACATCGGCAATATTTTCATGAGACATTCTACAGCAAGTAATTATGGCTTTGTTTCAAACCTCCCAAGTTTTATATCCAACAATATAGATTACTACTATAATAATTCAATAACAAATTCAATCCCTACAAACAACAACTCTATTTCCGGGGGCCTCAATGTCAATCCTATAATGGTCAACAATCCAAACAATTTCAACTTATGCCAACCGGGAAAAACATGCTTGCGATTGGAAGGAGGAAACCAATCTGAAGGCCTAAAAATAGCGCAAAAAATCGAAGAAAAAATCGAAGAAAATTTAAAAGCCATTTTGATAGAATCCGAATTCGGATTAATCAAATTTCATGAAAAAATAATAGCAATTAATAACACCAAATACTCAATATACGATAGTAATGGCAATGTTTATAACAACATCAACGAAATCAATAGAAATGGAATTTATTTAGTCACATACAACAATAATACTGAAAATAAAAAAATCAAATCGCAGTTTTTTTTCTTAAATTGCAAGTAAAATCATTGAGCAAATGTTGAGGACAATTAAGATAGTTTTACAAATACTTACTCTCAACCTGTTCGGTCAAGATTTAAAAGCTCAAGATTTAAATCACAGATACTTTCAAGCATTAAATAACAGCAAAGCCAATATCTGGAGTAACTACAACAATGGTAATGGTTTGGGTGAATATTTTTTAGATTTTTCCACGGAACCACCTTTAGTATCCCAAGTCAGTGTCAACTCAACCGAAATACATAAAAATAAGCTCTACCATCCACTGAACTCCACAACAATTAAGGATAACCTGATTTATTTATCTCGTTTTACAATATTCAATAATTCCTCAGTAAACCATACTAAAAGCAGTGGCAATCCTAGAGATAAAGAAGGTAGCCTATACAAATGGAGTAGAGCTGCTGAATATAGAGAATCAGCGATATCCCCGCCATGGGATACCACGCACGTTTACTTCTTTTCTTCCCCAGATTCAAATTTATTTAGCAATGCTATTTTTTCGCACCACCAATGCTACAAAACATCATTGACTTACCTCTTAGACTCATCAGTATATAAAATGAGCTCTGAAAATTTGGTTTGGTTTACCACTAGCTTGAAAAGGCAGTTGGTTTCTTCTCCAGTTGTCATTGCGGCAAAAGATTGTTATTGGATTGTGAGTACCGTCTTTTGCAATAGCCCCGGGATAACAAAATGGGAAATAGCCTCAGTTAAGTGGACAAAAAACGGATTTGAACCTCCAATATTTACTTCATACGACAAATTTGAATCCGTCAATTTTTTTCCATTGATTCCTCAACAACAATGGGCTAATAAACAAAAAATCATCTTTGACGATGGAGGTATCAGCGATTCTATTTACCGAGTTGCACAATGTAAAAAAGGGTTAACGCACTACCTCTTGATAGGAACATTGGATACGATATCTGGCAAAATCATAAACCAATCATACATTAATACGTTAAGGGACTCTGCATATAAAAATCTCAAATACACTGATGGCGACGGTGTCAATTATAAAAGAGAAATCAGAAGTACATTAACCCGTAATTATTCATTAAAAGCAGCTACCGCATTTTCTCCTAACGGTGAAATCTTCTACTTCTCTGATAGACTTGGAGGTCCAGGTATTGGTTTTTTTCAGTTAAGGATAAATGAATTCAATCAAGTGGACTCTCTTTTTTATCAAATAATATATAAGGATTTAAAATGGTCAGGCTACAATGAATTAATTGAAGACAATGTAAAAAACAGTTGGTTGTCTCAAGTCGAAACCCACAACTTAACAACGGTTTATTTTTCAACTGCCCCAAATAGAAAATTATATCTCGGGCACTATGATAAAATTGATAACGAAGAGCTTTATTTGAGTCAAATTGATTTTCCGGACAAAATGGGTCCCGCCATGGGATTTTCAAAAAGAAGCATACTACTTCAAAAAGGTGGAGGCCTATTTGTTAAATACAATAACTTTTGGAATTCATTTCAAAAATGCGATCCCTCTCTCAGTCCAGCGACACCATGGACTCCATACTCAACGAAGTACGCTTATTTTACAGTCAAGAATGTCACTTGCGGAAAAACAACTCTCCGTAATTTGTCCCACAATAATTTTGTGAGTTATCAATGGATTTTACCTTGGAGTGATACTTTGATCACTACACAAGCAGATACTAACATTACGTTATCTTCACCGCAAACTGGCCAATTCCTGGTTAAAGTTAAGGCCATAGATAGAAATGGTAAATTCCAATGGTATTCAAGCACAGTCACTTTTAAAGCAAATCCAATTGCCAAATTCAAAACCCAACAGTCAATTCATTGCCAATGGGTAAACATTGATTACACCGATAGTTCGTACTTCCCATTTACTGGATTGAAAAATAATTGGAAATGGTATTTTGGTGATTCGAGTGCCCCGTTTGAAATTCAAAAGCCCAATGGTGTTTCCGCCCAAAACATAAGTGCGCGCCATTCTTACACTAGACCCGGAAAGTATATCACCACTTTAGTTGTTTCGGACGGGTATTGCACAGACACGGTATCCGCCGAAGACTCTGTTGCCATCCTACCCGCACCAAGGCCAGGAATCACGATCGATAAAACCACTGGGTGTTCACCGTTGAACGTTGAGTTTGGGCGCTTGTATACCGATCCTACAGATTCTACAATCTATCATTTCAAACCATCGTTGGTGCCGAACAATCGATTTGATCAGGCAATCAATAAAGTCCTTATTCAACAGTCTGGTCGTTTCACCCTTTTTCAGAAACTCTACGGGCCTTCAGGTTGTATCACGCAAGATTCAGCAAAGTTGACTATCACCCCTGGAATTACTGCTGGACATAAGCCTCAACTCAAACGCAGCACGGTCATAAACAACTCAACCACACTCACCGAATGGAAGCCTGTTCCGTATGCCAAAAGCTATCAGGTGTATCGCAATGGGCAGTTACATGCCGTTGTGAACGATACATTTTTTAAGGATTACCTGTCGACCGAAATCGACCAATCACACACATACGAGATCCAAGCCAAAGACAGTTGCGACAATCTCGGTGGCTTGAAAAGCAACATCGGAAAAACGATTTTTTTGAAAGTCACGGAGGTAGAGCCCGCGTCAAAATCCGACTTTCCAACTGCGCTGCTCACATGGTCGCCCTATGAAGACTGGGCCACAAATGGCGGTGTGAAAAGGCATGAATCATTTGGCACCTACGATATTGAAACATCAAATTGGCAGCCTTTGAATAACCAAAAGGATACCCAATTCAGCGACAAAGATTTTGTGCAGCCCAAGAAATTTCAGAAGTGCTATATCGTAAAAGCCCAAAGCAGCGACCTCGCCTACGAATCGCAAAGCAACAGTTATTGCTTGGGATATCAGGCCACCTTGTTTGCGCCCAGTGCATTTACACCCAATGGCGATGGATTGAACGATGAATTTGAAATTTTCAATTATGGGTTTGATCATTTTACCTTGACGATTTTCAATTCATGGGGCCAAAAAATATATGAGCAGGAGGGATCAACCGCTATTTGGAAACCCGCTGCGGATATGCCACAAGGAGTTTATGTATACACGGTTAAGGCTTCTCGTGAGAATAAAGAATACACGTTCAGCAGTACGGTGACGTTGCTCAAATAGAGATTTTAAGATCCTATTTCCTGATTGAATCTTGCTAAAAGAAAACCGAGCAAGATAAAATCAGCAAATCAAGCCTCTATACCCTATTTGATATTAAATAAATACCAAAAATGATACTATATCTATCGGTTAGAACTACATAAATTCGCAGCATGTCTTTTAATCCTAATGAAAATCACTCAATAACATTAGCGGCTGCTTCTGTTATGACCAAAGCTTATAGAGACGCCGATATTAATTCCAAGATTGGTGGCTTTTTCGGAAAAGATGCAATTCAAGCAATTTTAAATCAACCTACTTGCGTAGGTCTTAAGTTTTATTTTGCTCTTGACAACGGAAACCTCACGTTGGTATTATGTGGCGCAAAAACTGATGAAAACGATTTGTTCGAAGGTGTTCTCGCCGAAGACTGCAAACCTGATCCCCCACATCACTCCACAAACAATCCATTAAATAGTTAATTGATTTTTTTAAGTCTAAAATTTTCAATTTACATAGCCCTACTTTGTTTGGGCTATTTGAGATATGTCAACTCAAGTGATCGAAAATACATGATATTTTCTATTCTTGGTATTTTAGACATAGTAACTAACCTGATTGATCAATTCATATTAACATCTAATCTAGAGCTATTACTGATCAATAATTTGTTATCAGTAGGATTGTACTTCATATTTTTTTTAGCGGTTAAAAATATAACAATTTCACGCACAAAACTAACAACTTTATACACTCTTTTATTAACATATGCCTTTATCTTGTTCAGCCAAGATTGGCCAAAAACAAATATCGATTTATACTCAAAATATGGATACTTGAACACCTTAGAGTATTCAAATTTTTGTTTTGCTTCGGCAATCATTTGCCTAATATTGTGCACCCAAACTACAATTAAAATCGTTAAAAGCGATACGCCTTCATTGAATATCATATTTATTATTTCTGGGATAGCAATATACAATATTGGTGCTCTTGCTGAGTTTGGAATGGGTGCATATTTTATTACAGAGAGTCATTCACACAATGAATTTTTAAACTTACTGATTCCTATGAGGTTGTACACTTCAAAATGCTTTATTTTAATTGGTCTAATATGGAAAAATTAGACCAGTTCACACTAACCTTTTACTTTTCTAGTCTATTCATTCTAGGTATTATTTTCATCTTAATTTTGGTTACACTCAATGCCAAAAAACGAACATTGCTGGATGTACAGAGAAAAGAATTGGAATTTGAAACCATACTCAACAAAGTACAACTCAAATCCATAGAAGATGAAAGAAGAAAATTGGGCAGTATTTTACATGATGACCTTGGCCAATTATTAACCTTGATTCACATGCAGCTTTCTGAATTGAAAAAAAATGATAGGGATAATTCATCGCTCAAAATGATTGAGGACCTCTGTAACTCAGCATCAGAAAGGTGTTCATCTATTTCAAAGATGCTCTTTCCGGCAACATTAATTCGCCTTGGATTTATTGAAGGTCTACAAGAATTGATATCCGATATTCAACACGCAACTAGGATACACATTGAATTCAAACATGATGATTTCGAACTATCCGATGATAAATCCAGCAATTTATTTCGAATATTCCAAGAGTTATTAAACAACACTTTAAAACACGCAAAAGCGACCAAGGTCAACATACACATTCACAACACCGAACTCGGAATTTGTGTAAATTATTCCGATAACGGAATTGGATTAAATAAAAAATCAAATGTCGAAGGATTAGGCACCACTACAATCAACACGCGACTTCACATACTAGGTGGTGAAATTGTCACTTCGAACCAGAAAAAAAAGGGATATACAATATCTTTTATCATGCCATATGGAAAAGATTAAAATAATCATTGCGGAAGACCATCCACTGATGAGGTCCGCTATATGTAGCAACTTGACTAATGGCTCTAGTGAAATTGAAATCATTGGCCAATGTTGTGATGGAATTGAATTATTGGAAATTCTCAAATTCAAAATCCCCGATATCGTCCTATTGGACCTTGAAATGCCCAAAATGGACGGGCTGGAAGTTCTGAAAACAATTCGGGAAGAATATAATAGCAAACTCAAGGTATTAGTATTTTCTGCAAATACTTCAAATTATATCAATCTAAAACTCATGCAAATGGGTG
>DALYCS010000101.1:0-1358 GCA_031973615.1 Flavobacterium sp.
ATCCATGTTTGATATTGAAGTATTAAAAGAGATGAAACTCTCTGATTTGCAAGAAATTGCAAAAGTAGCTAAGATCAATAAGTACCGTTCTTTAAAAAAAGACGATTTGGTCTATCAAATTTTAGATTTGCAAGCGGCAAAGCCCGAAATTATTAAATCTGAAATTCCAGTTGCTGAACAACCCAAAGAAAAAAGAGCAAGAATTACGCCACCAAAAGAGCGTATTCAAACGCCACAAATAAAAAAAGATTTGTTTTCTAAGCCCTTGAAAGAAGGAATTGAAACACCTATTTCTGAGGAAAGTGTTACAGTTTCGGTTCCAAAAGTGGAAGTTAGTGATGTTACTGCCAACCCCTCGGATAAATTGCCTCGTAAGGATTTTAAAAATAAAAAGCCTTTACCCCAAAAAACAACAGAAACTACAACTCAGCCAATTGCGTTGGTTCCTTCAGTTGAATCAACCCATAACGAAAAAAACACCACTAAAAGTCCCAATTTTAAGGCCAATCAAAACAACCCCAATCATCCAGACTATAAGAAAAATAATGTAGCAGACACTGGAAATGGAAACAACGTAAACGGTAATAAAAATCCACACCAAAATAAAAAGCCAAATTTTAGAGAGCCCGATTATGAATTCGATGGAATCATCGAAAGTGAAGGGGTTTTAGAAATGATGCCTGATGGATACGGATTTTTACGTTCGTCAGATTACAATTATTTGGCCTCACCGGATGATATTTATCTATCTACTTCCCAAATTCGTTTGTTTGGATTAAAAACTGGAGATACTGTAAAAGGAGTAGTACGCCCTCCTAAAGAAGGAGAAAAATATTTCCCACTGGTTAAAGTATTGAAAATTAACGGACACGACCCACAAGTGGTTAGAGATCGTATTTCATTTGAACATTTGACACCGGTTTTCCCAACGGAAAAATTCAATTTAGCCGATAGAAACAGTACGGTTTCTACTCGTATTATCGATTTGTTTTCTCCCATTGGAAAAGGACAACGCGGAATGATTGTAGCCCAACCCAAAACGGGTAAAACGATGTTATTAAAAGATGTAGCTAATGCTATTGCGGCCAATCATCCCGAAGTATATCTACTGGTATTGCTTATTGATGAACGCCCTGAAGAAGTTACCGACATGCAACGTAGTGTAAGAGGAGAAGTGATCGCTTCAACTTTTGATAGAGAACCACAAGAGCACGTAAAAATTGCTAATATTGTATTAGAAAAAGCAAAACGTTTGGTTGAATGCGGTCATGATGTTGTGATATTATTAGATTCAATCACTCGTTTGGCAAGAGCTTATAATACAGTGCAACCGGCTTCAGGAAAAGTATTGAGTGGTG
>DALYCS010000101.1:1368-2508 GCA_031973615.1 Flavobacterium sp.
TGTAGAAAACGGTGGGTCGTTAAGTATCATCGCAACAGCATTAACAGAAACCGGATCAAAAATGGACGAAGTTATCTTTGAAGAATTCAAAGGAACGGGTAATATGGAATTGCAATTGGACAGAAGAATTGCAAACAAGCGTATTTTCCCTGCTATCGACTTGGTTTCTTCAAGTACGCGTCGTGATGACTTATTGTTAGACGAAAACACCATTCATAGAATGTGGATCATGCGTAAATACCTTGCTGATATGAATCCGATTGAAGCCATGGATTTTATTCACGATCGATTTAAGAAAACTCGAAACAACGAAGAATTTTTGATTTCGATGAATCAATAATAAAAAAGCTCCGATATGATATCGGAGCTTTTTTTATTTCAAACGTTCTAAAATGCCTTTTCGTTTTACAATATTTTTATAATCCCATTGGATTCTTTTTGCTTTTAATAGCCAATTTTCTAAATCAACAGTATTGATTTCAGCTGCAGCATTATAAAAAATAGAAGCATCTTGAAATTTAGCTCCTAACACTGACAGTTTATCTTCCTCAAACGATTTTCCACTCCAAAATAGCAAGCGGATCCCTTTCTTTTGTTTGCTATATCCCACAATTGGATTTCCATCTAAAAACCAAACGGGGTGAGCGTGCCAAATTTTGTTTTCAGCTTCAGGCATATGCAAGTTAATTTGATCTGCTAGTACATTACAAATCAATGCATCTTCGGTGGTTAGCGAAGTATTGTAAGTGTGTATTTCCGAAAGCATCTTGTTAATTTCTTATAAACCAATATTAATTGGTAAAACCATTGGCTATGGCCAAAAAGTCATCTGCTTTTAAGGCAGCACCACCAATCAAACCGCCATCTACATCAGGTTTTGAAAAGATTTCTTTTGCATTTTCGGGTTTTACACTGCCACCATACAAAATGGTAAGATCATCGGCAATATCAAAGCCGTACACTTTTTCTACCAAAGTTCTGATGAATTTGTGCATTTCTTGTGCTTGTTCAGGAGAAGCTGTTTCTCCCGTTCCAATAGCCCAAACAGGTTCGTATGCCAATACAATATTTGTCCAATCTTTCTTCTCTATATGAAATAATCCATCGCGCAATTGATTTTCCACTACATTAAAATGATTG
>DALYCS010000101.1:2591-3773 GCA_031973615.1 Flavobacterium sp.
CGTTTTGACGGTCTTTTAATTCTTCGCCAAAGCAAAAGATAATACGCATGTCATGTTTTAGTGCGCTGTCAACTTTGCTAGCTAACAAAGCATCTGTTTCATGAAAATAAGCACGTCTTTCGCTATGTCCTAATATTACGGTGTTTACGCCAATGTCAGTTAGCATAGCTGCAGCAATTTCACCGGTGAATGCCCCACCTTCAGCTTGGTGCATGTTCTGAGCGGCAACAGTTATTCCTTTTCCTTGAGTAACTTCGACTGCTTTAGCCAAATTAACAAAAGTTGGCGCCACAATAATTTCAGCATTTATAGTGCTTTTTTTAGCACTAATTTCTTCCAACAATGCAACACTTTCTTTCTGGGTTTTATGCATTTTCCAGTTACCGGCAACAATATTTTTTCTCATTATTTTAAAGATTCTAAAGTTTTAATTAATTTTTCATCATCGGCTTCGATGACTTTATAAAGTGCAATTTTACCTGTTTTGTCAACGACCATATAACGTGGAATCCAATCCAAGTTGATTGATTGTCCAAATACACCTTTCATACCATCTGCGGTTAAATAATGTTCTCCTTTGACGTTATGTTTTTCAATTCCTTTTAACCAAGCGTCGTAGGTTTTATCCATAGATATGAAAAGGTAGGTTGCTTCCGGATATTTTGCTTGAAGCGATTTTACTTTTGTCATTCCTTTGATGCAATCGGGACACCACGATGCCCAAACATCAATAACAATTGTTTTGCCTTCATATTTTTTTAAAATTTCTGTAAATGCAATCGGTTGGTTTTCTTTCGTTACCATTACATTTTCGAGGCCTTCTTTTTTAAATGTGGTTTCCTCTTTTTGAGCACAACCTAATAGACTAACAAGGCAAGTTGTTGCCATAATTATTTTTTTTAACATGACTTATTTTTTTAGTTCAGAATAGTTCTTTTTTAGAGTTTTCTTTAGTTCTAATCCATTGAATTTATTAGAATTTATCCCATCGTAAAATAGGATTTCATTTCCGTTCCAAAGATATTTTACACCAGGAGTATCCCTAGTGTTCCCTATCAGATTCCAAAAACTGATGATGTCTACTACCTGGTAAGGATATTTTGCTCCGGCTACGTTGAAAAATTCCGGAATTTTATCAGCTTCTTCATCCATAAAAATTATCGATACGGCAGGAAAATTTTT
>DALYCS010000101.1:3783-5980 GCA_031973615.1 Flavobacterium sp.
TCGTTTCATTTCAGTCAATTGCTTGGCTGTTTCTTGGCAATGTTCACAACCTGGAGCAAAAAAACAAAGTATTCTTTTACCTTGATCAATACCTGGAAAATAATTTGCAAACCCTGATTTTTTTGCAGTAGGTTCGTCAACTGTAATTTTTTCCTTATTAGTATTAGAAGAATCAATCGCTTTTTCAACTGTGGTTAGCACAGTGTTTAAGGTTGTGTCAACGCTAATTCCTAAATTTTGCACGTCTTTGGTTAAGTTTAGAACAGGAGTTGGGCTGGCTTTCATAGGTGCCATCATAAATAAACCAAGAATACATCCCAAAACTACGGATATTAACATCCAAAAATTTGTTTTTTTATCCACAGGGGTTAATTTGAACAACCACGCCAGTAACCCAATAGCAATAATGTTTTTAAGGATGGCTTCTACAGGTGTCATTGGAATTAATTCACCGAAACAGCCGCAATTACCGGCATTTCCACTAGCAAATGTGGTATAACTTAAATGAATTACAAAAATAGATAATAATAAAACTGTAGCCGGAATCGTGATTTTTTTTAAGTAATGGGGTAGCAATATTGCAATTCCTAAGGCAAATTCAATTCCAATTAAAACACGTGAAAAATAAGGTGCAATCCCTTCTGAAAAGCCTAAGGGATAGAGTTGTTTTACTTCAAATGTAGAGATAGCAAAATAAGGTGAAGGATATAATTTGGCTACTGCAGATACAATAAAAAGAGCCGAAATGATGAGACGTAAAATCCAATGTGTGTTTTCTTTCTTCATGCTTTTTAGTTGTTTAGGCTTAGGTACCGATTCCAAAATACTAAACTCTTTACAAATCGTTATTTGTTCTCCATTAATATCAGAGCAAAAACAGAATAGTTAATCATGTCTTGATAGTTAGCGTCAATACCTTCCGATACTAATGTTTTACCTTGGTTATCTTCTATTTGTTTGACACGTAATAATTTTTGCAAAATCAAATCGGTGAGGCTACTAACACGCATTTCTCGCCAAGCTTCTCCATAATCGTGGTTTTTATCCTCCATTAATGCTTTGGTTATTGCTACTTTTTGATCGTATAGTGCCACGGCTGCTTCAAATTCTAAATCCGGTTGTTCTACAATTCCTTTCTCAATTTGGATTAAGGCCATGATACAATAATTGATAATGCCAATGAATTCAGAAGTTTCGTCTTCGGCTACTTTTCGTACTTCATTTTGTTGAAGACTTCTGATACGTTGGGCTTTAATAAAAATTTGATCGGTTAAAGAAGGTAGGCGTAAAATGCGCCATGCACTGCCATAATCTTTCATTTTTTTACTAAATAATTCGCGGCAAACCGCTATAACTTTATCGTATTGTTGAGAAGTATTCGACATTATTTGCTGTATATTTGTATGAATTTTTTCCAAAAGTAAGGAATTAAGTCAAAAGTGAAAAGCAAAAAGAAATTAAATGACAATCAATTGTAACGGAACGCTTATCGATTTATCCCAACCAAAAGTAATGGGAATAGTAAACGTTACGCCCAATTCATTTTATGATGGCGGAAAGCATACTGAAATCAATGCAATCATCCGTCAAATTGATAAAATGTTGTCGGATGGTGCAGATATTATAGATATAGGCGCGTATTCTAGTAAGCCGAACGCCGAATTTGTATCCGAGCAAGAAGAAACCAATCGTTTGAAAATGGTGGTAAAAGAGGTTATTAGTACTTTTCCAAGTATTGTGTTATCCGTGGATACATTTAGAGCTTCAGTGGCCAAATCTGCTGTGAATCAAGGTGTGGCAATGATTAATGATATATCGGCAGGGGTTTTAGACGAACAAATGATGCCAACAGTTGCCGAATTAAAAGTTCCTTACATCATGATGCACATGCGCGGTACTCCGCAAACTATGCAAACGCTTACCCAATATGATGATGTTCTAAAAGAAATGATTTTTTATTTCTCAGAGCGCATTCAGAAAGCGAGAAGTTACGGTATTTCGGATCTGATTCTTGATCCTGGATTTGGATTTGCAAAAACACTAACACAAAATTATGAAGTGCTTTCTAAATTGGAAGTATTCAAACACTTAGAATTACCCATATTAGCTGGTGTTTCTAGGAAATCAATGATCTATAAGGTATTGGAAAACAATCCACAAGAAGCCCTGAATGGAACTACCGTATTAAATACAATTG
>DALYCS010000102.1:0-4882 GCA_031973615.1 Flavobacterium sp.
ACGTCTTCGCAGGTTCGAATCCTGCTCTCCCCACGAGATTTTGAAATTAGAAATAAGGATTTGGGAAACTGAATGCTGATTGCTAACTTCTGAATGCACAAAAGCCGGTGTAGCTCAGGGGTAGAGTGCTTCCTTGGTAAGGAAGAGGTCACGGGTTCAATTCCCGTCATTGGCTCTTAAAAACGTTTATTTTTTGAACACTAATATATAACTAAGATTAAATTATTAAATCATGGCAAAAGAAACCTTTGATCGTTCGAAGCCCCATTTGAATATTGGTACTATCGGACACGTTGACCACGGTAAAACTACGTTAACAGCTGCAATTACTAAAGTATTAGCTGAT
The DNA here is from genome assembly GCA_031973615.1 of Flavobacterium sp. Lineage (GTDB taxonomy): Bacteria > Bacteroidota > Bacteroidia > Flavobacteriales > Flavobacteriaceae > Flavobacterium. The sequence goes on from DALYCS010000102.1 coordinate 347, forward strand.
GCTGGTTTATCAGAAGCAAAATCATTTGATCAAATTGATAATGCTCCAGAAGAAAAAGAAAGAGGTATTACAATTAATACGTCTCACGTAGAGTATTCTACACAAAATCGTCACTACGCTCACGTTGACTGTCCAGGTCACGCGGATTACGTAAAAAACATGGTAACAGGTGCTGCTCAGATGGACGGTGCTATCTTAGTAGTTGCTGCTACAGATGGTCCTATGCCACAAACGAGAGAGCACATCCTTTTAGGTCGCCAAGTAGGTGTGCCTAGAATGGTTGTATTCATGAATAAAGTGGATATGGTTGATGATGCTGAATTATTAGAATTAGTAGAAATGGAAATTAGAGATTTATTATCTTTCTATCAATATGATGGAGATAATGGTCCAGTTATCCAAGGTTCTGCTTTAGGTGGATTAAACGGAGATCCAAAATGGGTTGCTACTATTATGGAATTAATGGAAGCGGTTGATAATTGGATTGAATTACCAGTTCGTGACGTTGAGAAACCATTCTTGATGCCAGTTGAGGACGTATTTACAATTACTGGTCGTGGAACTGTAGCTACAGGTCGTATCGAAACAGGAGTTGCTAATACAGGTGATCCAGTTGAAATCATTGGTATGGGAGCTGATAAATTAACTTCTACTATTACAGGAGTTGAGATGTTCCGTAAAATCCTTGATAGAGGAGAAGCTGGTGATAACGTAGGTTTATTATTAAGAGGTATCGCTAAAGAAGATATCAAAAGAGGAATGGTAATTGTTAAGCCAGGATCTGTTAAACCACACGCTCACTTTAAAGCTGAGGTATATATCTTGAAAAAAGAAGAAGGTGGACGTCACACTCCATTCCACAATAACTACCGTCCTCAGTTCTATGTACGTACAACTGACGTTACAGGTACTATTTCTTTACCAGCAGGTGTAGAGATGGTTATGCCAGGTGATAACTTAACAATTGATGTTCAATTATTAAGTCCTATCGCTTTATCAGTAGGTTTACGTTTTGCTATCCGTGAAGGTGGTAGAACAGTAGGTGCTGGTCAGGTAACTGAGATAGTAGAGTAATTATCTAATTTATATTAAAGTCAGTTGGTATTTCAATATACCACTGACTTTTTTATACGGGCGTAGTACAAGGGCTAGTATAGTGGTCTCCAAAACCATTGATGGGGGTTCGAATCCCTCCGCCCGTGCAAATTAAAAAAAAGATGACAAAAGTAGTTAATTACATATCTGAAGCATTTCAAGAATTGAAAACGAATGTTACTTGGCCAATTTGGGCTGATGTGCAACGTTTGACAATTATTGTAGCAGTATTTTCAATCATTTTTGCTCTATTAACATGGGGTGTAGATGAAATATTTGCAAAAGCAATTGCTGGTTTTTTTAATATTATAAAATAACACGCTACTATGGCTGATAATAATGTGAATAAATGGTATGTGGTGCGAGCGGTAAGCGGTCAGGAAAATAAAGTGAAAGCTTATATTGAAACTGAAACAGCTCGATTAGGAATGGCAGATTATATCTCTCAAGTATTAGTACCTACTGAAAAAGTAGTTACGGTTCGTGATGGAAAAAAAATAGCGAAGGATAAAGTATATTTTCCAGGCTATATTATGATTGAAGCTAACCTAACTGGTGAAATTCCACATATTATTAAATCAATTCCTGGTGTTATTGGTTTTCTTGGTGAAACCAAAGGAGGAGATGCGGTGCCATTGAGACAATCTGAAGTAAACAGAATGTTAGGAAAAGTGGATGAGTTATCTGTGCAAGTGGATACCGTTGCAATTCCGTTTACAATTGGCGAGACTATAAAAGTAATTGACGGTCCTTTCAATGGTTTCAATGGAACTATTGAAAAAATAAATGAAGAAAAGCGTAAACTTGAAGTAATGGTGAAAATTTTCGGAAGAAAAACCCCACTAGAATTGAGTTTTATGCAAGTTGAAAAAGTATAATTTTCGTTACATATATAAATCACATCAATCGCTTCCAATTGATAGATGTGCTAAATTTTTTTAAAAAATGGCAAAAGAAGTTAGTAAAGTAGTTAAACTACAAGTTAAGGGAGGTGCTGCGAATCCATCGCCACCGGTTGGACCTGCTTTGGGGGCTGCTGGGGTTAACATCATGGAGTTCTGTAAGCAGTTTAATGCGAGAACTCAGGATAAACCTGGCAAAGTTTTACCAGTACAAATTACTGTGTATAAAGACAAGTCTTTTGACTTTGTTGTTAAAACGCCACCTGCTGCAATTCAATTATTAGATGCAGCAAAATTAAAGTCTGGTTCTGGTGAGCCTAACCGTAAAAAAGTTGCAAGTGTTACTTGGGACCAAATTAAAGCTATCGCTGAAGACAAAATGGCTGATCTAAATGCATTTACATTAGAGAAAGCTATGAGTATGATTGCGGGTACAGCTAGATCTATGGGTATAACAGTAACAGGGAATGCTCCTTTTTAATCGCTAAAAAGAATTAGACAATGGCAAAATTGACAAAAAAGCAAAAAGAGGCTGCAGCAAAAATTGAGAAGAACAAACTGTATAGTTTAAAAGATGCTTCTGCATTAATTAAACAAGTTGCTTCTGCAAAATTTGATGAGTCTGTTGATATCGCAGTGAAATTAGGAGTAGATCCTAGAAAAGCGAATCAAATGGTAAGAGGGGTTGTAACATTACCTCATGGAACTGGAAAAGATGTAAGAGTTTTAGCTCTTGTTACACCAGATAAAGAAGCAGAAGCTAAAGCAGCGGGTGCAGATCACGTTGGTTTAGATGATTACCTTCAAAAAATCAAAGACGGTTGGACAGATGTTGATGTAATCATCACTATGCCTGCTGTTATGGGTAAATTAGGTCCATTAGGACGTGTTTTAGGACCAAGAGGTTTAATGCCTAATCCAAAAACAGGTACTGTAACTATGGATGTAGCTAAAGCTGTGCAAGAAGTGAAAGCCGGTAAAATTGACTTTAAAGTTGATAAAACGGGTATCGTTCATGCAGGTATAGGTAGAGTTTCGTTTGATGCGGACAAAATCTATGACAATGCACACGAAATTGTTCAAACATTAATCAAATTAAAACCAACTGCAGCTAAAGGTACATACATTAAGTCTATTCACTTATCATGTACAATGAGTCCTGCAATTGCTTTAGATCCTAAGGCAGTTTAATTGGTAGTTAAAAATTTTTAGTATGACTAGAGAAGAAAAATCAATCGCTATTCAAGATTTAACTGCACAGTTAGCGGATGTGAATGTTGTTTATTTAGCAGACATTTCAGGACTAGATGCAGATACTACTTCAAACTTAAGAAGAGCTTGTTTTAAAGCGGGTATTAAATTAGAAGTTGTGAAGAACACTTTGCTTGAAAAAGCAATGCAAGCTTCTGATAACGAATATGGTGATTTATCATCGGTTCTTAAAGGAAATACTTCTATGTTTATTGCTGATACCGCAAATGGTCCAGCAAAAATCATTAAAGAATTTCGTAAGAAAGGTGAAAAACCAATCTTTAAAGGGGCTTATATTAACCAAGAAATTTACATCGGAGACAACTTATTAGACAGCTTAGTAGCTATCAAATCTAAAGAAGAAGTTATCGGAGAAATTATTGGATTATTACAATCTCCTGCAAAAAGAGTTCTTGCAGCTCTTCAGAATCAACCAGGTAAGGAAGATTCAGCAGAATAATAAGTACGCACTTAATAAATTATATTTTTACAAAACATTTTAAAAGATAGAAAAAATGGCAGATTTGAAACAATTCGCAGAACAATTAGTTAGCTTAACAGTTAAAGAAGTTAACGAATTAGCAACAATATTAAAAGATGAGTATGGTATCGAACCAGCTGCTGCAGCTGTAGTAGTTGCTGCTGGTGGTGGTGCTGGAGATGCTGGAGCTGGAGCTGAGCAATCAGAATTCACTGTAGTATTAAAAGACGCTGGTGCTTCTAAATTAGGAGTTGTTAAAGCGGTTAAAGAATTAACTGGTTTAGGTCTTAAAGAAGCTAAAGATTTAGTAGATGCTGCTCCTGCAAATGTAAAAGAAGGAGTTTCTAAAGATGAGGCTGAAGGTCTTAAGAAAGCTTTAGAAGAGGCTGGAGCTGTAGTTGAGCTTAAATAAGCTAAAACTTAGGTTTAAAAACTAGGTTTAGGCCTTGAGATTATCTCTCAAAGGCCTAAACCATTTTGCGTATAGTAAATTTTTCAATTTACAATTTGCAATACAGAGTAATCAATAACGAAGAAAGAGAATGAACTGAACTTTCCTGGTTTATTTTTAAAGATGTATTGATTATTACAACAAAGGAAGTATAAATAAGACAGTGTTTTTAACACAAAAATTACTTTTTTTAAATCAAAATTTTGTCCATTGATGATAACAAATCAGACTGAAAGATTAAATTTTGCTTCGACAAAAAACATTCCACAATATCCAGATTTTCTAGATATTCAAGTAAAGTCATTTCAAGATTTTTTGCTTTCACATTGAGTCGAGCTTTATCTATCTGATTTTGA
>DALYCS010000102.1:4892-5914 GCA_031973615.1 Flavobacterium sp.
GTGAAATCGTTTAAAGATTTCTTCCAATTGGAAACGAAATCGGATGAGAGAGGCAACGAAGGACTGTATAATACCTTCATGGAAAACTTTCCAATTACGGATACGAGAAATCAATTCGTATTAGAATTTTTAGACTATTTTATTGATCCACCAAGATATACTATTGAAGAGTGTATTGATAGAGGTTTAACGTATAGCGTTCCTCTAAAGGCTAGATTGAAATTATATTGTACTGACCCTGAACACGAAGATTTTGAAACAATCGTTCAAGATGTGTATTTAGGAACAATACCTTATATGACTCCTAGCGGTACCTTTGTAATCAATGGTGCAGAACGTGTAGTTGTTTCGCAATTGCATCGATCTCCTGGTGTTTTCTTTGGACAATCCTTCCACGCTAATGGAACGAAATTGTATTCGGCAAGAATTATTCCTTTCAAAGGATCTTGGATCGAATTCGCTACCGATATCAACAACGTAATGTATGCGTATATCGATAGAAAGAAAAAATTACCAGTAACTACTTTATTCAGAGCCATTGGATTTGAAAGAGATAAAGATATTTTAGAAATTTTTGACCTTGCTGAAGAAATTAAAGTTTCTAAAACAGGTATTAAAAAATTCGCCGGAAGAAGACTTGCTGCTCGTGTATTAAATACTTGGCATGAAGACTTTGTTGATGAAGATACTGGTGAAGTGGTTTCAATTGAACGTAACGAAATTATCTTAGATCGTGATACCATTCTTGATAAAGATAATATCGAAGAAATAATTGAAGCGGACGTAAAAACTATTCTTTTACACAAAGAGGATAACAACGCAGCTGATTATACAATTATTCACAATACGTTACAAAAAGACCCAACAAACTCTGAAAAAGAGGCTGTTGAACATATATATAGACAATTACGTAACGCGGAACCGCCTGATGAGGAAACGGCTCGTGGTATTATAGATAAATTATTCTTCTCTGACCAACGTTATAACTTAGGTGAAGTAGGTCGTTATAGAATGAACAAAAA
>DALYCS010000103.1:0-5810 GCA_031973615.1 Flavobacterium sp.
AATCACCAAACATTTTCTTTCCATCAGTAATGGATGCTGATGATGAATTCTTAGACAAAGCCTTAGAAGGGGTTGCCTTATTTGCCTTAAACCAAGGCGAAGTATGTACCTGTCCTTCCCGTTTGTTGATTCACGAATCTATTTACGATCGATTTATTGAAAAGGTATTAGCAAGAGTCAAAGCCATTAAAACAGGTCACCCATTGGATCCTACAGTTATGATGGGGGCTCAAGCATCTCAAATCCAAAAAGATAAAATCTTATCCTATATTAAATTAGGAAAAGAAGAAGGGGCAGAATTATTATGTGGAGGTGAAGTTAATCAATTAGGTGGTGAATTAGATGGCGGATATTACATTCAACCTACCTTATTCAAAGGCCACAATAAAATGCGAATTTTCCAAGAAGAAATTTTCGGACCCGTATTGGCTGTAACCACTTTTAAATCTACAGAAGAAGCAATTGCTATAGCAAATGATACAATGTATGGATTAGGAGCCGGAGTATGGACACGGGATGCACACGAATTGTATCAAGTGCCTCGAGCAATTCAAGCCGGTCGTGTTTGGGTAAATCAATACCACGCTTATCCTGCAGGAGCCCCTTTTGGAGGTTACAAACAATCGGGCATTGGTAGAGAAAATCATAAAATGATGTTAGACCATTACCGTCAAACAAAAAACATGTTAATTTCATACAACAAGAATAAGTTAGGTTTCTTTTAGTAGGTAATTCACTTAAAATAATCCGCAAACTCTCAAAATAATTGTTGAGTTTGCGGTTATTTTTTTATTTTTAGAATCATGGAAAAAATAAAACGATTAGAGGCTACTGACAAAGCCATTGAATTGATTCAAACACTTTCAGAAAAGTTTGGTGATTTGATGTTTTATCAAGCCGGTGGTTGTTGTGAAGGCACACAACCTCAATGTTTTGAAAAAGGAGGATTTTATCTTCGATATGGCGATGTGCGAATTGGAACCCTTCTAGGATTTGAATTTTGGGTAGATAAAGATTTGTTTGAATATTGGAAACATGCTCATTTTACCCTGGACGTTACAGATGGAATAGGAGCTGGTGGTTTTTCACTTGAAACGCCCTATGGAAAAACTTTTGTAATAAAGTATAGATTATTTACAGAAGGTGAAACAACTAATTTAGAAGATATACTCAGAAATGACTAATAAATTGGTGCTATTTATTCTTCGCTTCAATCCACTTACTCATGTATTTCGTACTTTGTAAGCTATGGTGTTGTAAAATTTGTCCCCAAAAGTTGGTTTGACGATTGGCAACTAAATTTTGGAGGCATTGGGTTATCTTATTTTTAAAATCGGATGCAAATAAAGCCTTCTTAAAACGATGTTCAAGAATTGTGAAACCATTTTCTTGGGCCTTTTCCCAAAGCGATTCATCGGAATACAACCGAACGGCTTGCTCTATAAACGCTGTTTCATTAGTTGTAACAGCCCCGTTCCAATCAAAAGCGCCACGCATTCCTTCTGCACCCATTAAGGTGGTCACGGAAGGCAACCCAAATTGCATGGCTTCAAACAATTTACCTTTCAACCCAGCTCCATAGGGAATGGGCGCCAATAATACTTTGGCATTAAGAAAAAGACTGGCAACTTCTTCAGCTCGCCCTTGGATTAAAAAACCCTCTTTTTCGTTGTGTAATTGTTTTGCTTTTTCAGTTACATAGGATCCATAAACGTGTAGCTGTGCATTTGGAAGTTGCTTTTTAATTGTGGGCCAATATTTTTTTAGCAAGATTACGGTTTGCCAATTGGGTTCGTGTAAAAAATTTCCAATACTCACAAAATGGTTTCGTTCTGAAAATTTTGGTGTTTTTAGTGGTGCATTTTCCGATAGAAAAGGCAAATAATAAAGTAATTTAGGATCTATGCTAAAAGTAGTGGTGGCCAATTCCATTTCAAATTCGGAGATGATTAGTGTTAGATCACTACGATAAATGGCTGCCATTTCGCGTTTAAAAACATCCGAAATATAATCTTCAAAAACCAATTCTCGATTTTGTTTATAGGCTATTTCTCTGGCTTTTCGTAAAAAATGTAAATCTTCGGTATCTAGTATTCGTAGGGCATTCGGACATTGTTCTGCCACACGCCAACCATATTGTTCTTCTGTCATAAATCGATCAAAAACCACAATTGAAGGATTGATTTTTACAATTTCGGAATCAAAACGAGCATCATTAAGTAGAATGGATTGGGGGTGTACTGAAATTTGTGTCAAATCATATGAATAGTCAGAACGAGAGGCCGAACACATAAAAGTGACTTCATATCCTTGTTCTTGAAACAACGAAATAAGCTGTAGCATTCTGCTTCCGGCTGCCGTTGATTGCGGCTCTGGCCAAACGCTTCCAATAATGACTAATTGATTCATACTGCAAAAATAGTAAATTACCTTAGTTATTTACTATCGATATGCCCCTTAGGAAAGGGACGATAGGCATAATATTGCAAAACTTCTTCTAAGGCTAGTTTTAATGCTTTATTAATAGGAACCACAATATTTCCCAATTGAAAATCAATTTGCGATAAATTCATATAATAGTCGGTAAAAATGGGAACGGGTAAGTCATTGTTTATGGCTACGGAAGTGGTATTATAGGTATCGTTTTGTCCTTCTTTGATAATTTTACATGTCACCAATCGCAATTGCCCGTATTTATCTTGTGCCGCACCATAGCCAAAAAGACGGCAAATTAGTCCGCGGTGTTTGTAGTCGGAACAACGGCCTTTATCGGCTTCGCTTTCTGAAAAGGGTTGGTAAATAAAGCATTTCGTGAAAGCAGCGGTGGTATGCAGTTGTTCAAGCATGGCTTCGGCTTCTCCGTTTAAGTACAAATGAAACGCCCAGGGTAGGAATTCGAGGGGTGAGGCATCAATGTCTGGATTGTTACAGCATTTGCCACAATTGGCCACACAGCCTAATTTCGATTGCAATTGGAATTCGGCTATTTCTTTTTCCAATTGATCGTATAAGGCTTCTACTAATTTAACGCGGGCTGCTACTGACATTTTTTTTTCGAAGATAGGGAATATTGGTGATTCCGAAAAGGAATAATAACAAATAAAAAAAGCCCTGCGATGCAGAGCTTTTTGTGACCTCGACTGGATTCAAACCAGTAACCTTCTGAGCCGTAATCAGATGCGCTATTCAGTTGCGCCACGAGGCCGATTTTTGTGAGTGCAAATATAGGCAATTTTCGTATATATCCAAATTGAAATTTAAAAATAATTCCTTTTTGATTTAATTGTCTAACGCTCTACATGTTATATAATACCGATAGCCTATCAATGCCATTTGCCATTTTTTTGCTTTGATAGGATCTAAGCCTTGTTTGGTAAAACTGGGTAAAATGATTTTGTTTAGTTTAGCGAGAAGTTTATACATCTTTATTTTTTGGTAAAAATAAAAAAAAGACCATCAATATGATGGTCTTATTCTGTTTATTTCTTCTTTGCTTTAGATAAAGTGGCTTTCTCTAAAGCAATTCGGGCCTTCTCTAGTTCTTCCTTTGCTTTTTCTAATTCGATTTTTGCTTTTTCTAATTCAATTCTTGCTTCTTCGGTTTCTGAAGCATTTCTTGCTTCTTTCAAACTACTATCAACAATAACTTTAGCGCTTTTTTTCTTTATTTCAATAGATTTTTTACCATCATTATTTTTTATACTGATGGATTCGATTTCATTTTTATCTAATTTGTTTAATTTATCTAATTTCTTTAAATCTTCTTTAGAAATTACTTTATTATCAAATAATATTTCAGGGTCTTTGTCTGTATAATTATTACTTGTTACAATTCGAATTTCTCCATTTGATTTACCTTTTTTTACATCTACTGACTTGATAGTATTTACATCTATTTTTTTTAATTCTTCTTCAGAAATCATATTCTCGTCTAGATAAATCATAGTTTTTGGTTCCTCTGAAATCGTTGTATTTCCTTTAAAAATCATTATTTTTTTTCCAGTTTTATCATCTTCATTCATTTCTATTGCACCGTCTAATTCAGCTATTTTACCTTTCATTTCCTCCTTTGTATATTCTTTTCCATTGATGATGTAAATAACTTCATCCTCATCAAATTTTTTTATTTCGATGGTTTTAGCTTCATTCCATTCGATTTTATCTGCTTCCATTTTGGCAAAAACTGTTGATATGTTATTTCTATCGAAACCTATATTTCCTTTTCCGTTCTCGTTTAGTTCTTTGAAAAAGCGAATAGGTTCAATAGGTCTGTCTCCTTTAATCGAAATTTTTCCTGAAGTTTTATCTTTATCTTCAAATTTTGCATCTAAAGCAATAATTTCATTTTCTTTATTTCTTTTTATTTTTGAAATTTTTAGCTCAATATTGTATTCTTTCTTTAATAATTCGGTTTCTTTTATTATTTCTGCATTAGTTGTGTTTTTTGTAATAATAAATTCAATACGTTCTAATGAATTATTTGAATTTATTGAATTCCAAGTAATTTCCTTCACTTGTGCCACGGTTTCAATTTGAAACAATAACATGAAACCTACTAATAGTGGAAGAATGGTTGCATACTTCCAGGCATTTCTTTTGTGGGATTGATTTGTGTGTAACATAACGATTCGTTTTTTGATTAATGATTGATAAAATTGATTGGTAATACTTAAGTCGTGTTGATGATTCACAACTTTTAATAATGTTTTTTGATATTCGTATTTGTTTTCGATTTGTTCAAAGGTTTTACTATCAGCAATGAATTCAAGATTTTGCAACATCGCTTTTCGATACAACCAAATGATTGGGTTAATCCAAAATAGTGCACAAAATAGCTTTCCGAACAATACATCAATTGAATGTTTTTGTTTGACATGAATACTTTCATGCGTTAAAATATGATGTAATTCAGTTTCCGAAAATAAATTGGTATTAATAACAATAAAATGAAAGAATGAAAATGGATTTTCAGTTGTAGTCGAATGAATTAATGTATAATCAATTGCTTTTTGTCTGCTCTGATTTCTGATTTTATTGTAAAATGAAACCAATTCAACACCTATTTTACAAATAATTAAAAACGAAATGGTAAGATAAGACGACAATATGATCAAAGACCAATCTATTGTACTTTCTGGTATATTTTTTTCCGTTTTTGAACTGTTTATTGGAAATGTGTCCTGGTACAAATCAGCAATAGGTACTGGTTCTAACCAAATGGTTTTGGTAAACGTAATAAAAGGCAAAACCAATGATAAAAATAATCCGAAAATAAAATACCATCTGTTTGACACAAAAAATGTTTCTTTACGAAGGAATAGTATATACATCAAATAAAATAAAATGATGAGTCCATTTGACTTTACAAAATAGAGCAATAGATTTTCCATACTATTTCTTTTTCTCGATTAACGCTAAAATCTCACGAAGTTCATCAGCTGAAATTTTATCTTCTTGAGCAAAATAAGAAACTAAATTTTTATACGAGCTATTAAAATAATGATCAATAGCGGTATTCATAAACGTTTTTCTGTATTCTTCAATGGTAACAATAGGGAAGTATTGGTGCGTTTTTCCGAATGCATGATACCCCACATACCCTTTATCTTCCAAATTTCGAACAATTGTTGAAAGCGTATTGTAATGTGGTTTTTCGTTGATGATTTCTTCCATGATTTCTTTTACAAAAGCTTTTTTGAGCTTCCATAAAATGTGCATGATTTCTTCTTCTTTGTTGGTTAATTTTTGCATGACTTATCGTTTTGATAAATCAAATTTAAACTATTTTTATAGTTATACAACTATTTTTA
>DALYCS010000104.1:0-5796 GCA_031973615.1 Flavobacterium sp.
GCTATAATCGGGCATAATACCTAATGTTACTTTGTATTTTGGAACCACTTTTTCAGCGTTCATGGCCGTTTTTGTAAAGGTTACAGTGTCTAGCGTAGCTACTTCATTGGCCACTCTAAATACATAATCTACAATATTACGAACACCATAATAGTTGATTTTATCTTCGTCGTCACTTGGTTTGTGGTAATCGTTGTGTGTACCGGTAAAGAAATATAACACAGGAATGTCTTTCAAATAAAACGACGTATGGTCCGATGGGCCTTGTCCTGTGTTGTCTAGTGTTACATTAAAACCAGCCGGTTTGTTTTTGTTTACAATCGCTGTAAAATCGGGTGCTGTGCCTACACCACCTACCACTAAACTTTTGTCTTTGTCCAAACGGCCTATCATGTCCATGTTAATCATAGTCACTACGTTTGGATGGTATGTTTTTAACGATTCGGCCATGTGTTTTGAACCAATTAATCCGTCTTCTTCTCCTGAAAATAAGGCAAAAATATAGTTTACAGGTTCTTTGATTTTGTTTTGGGCATACATTCGCGCCAATTCTAATACCCCGGCTACACCCGAAGCATTGTCGTCGGCACCGTTGTGAATTTCACCTTGCGAATTGGGTTTGGTTGAATGGTTGTGCTCGTTCAAGCCCAAATGGTCATAATGTGCTCCAATGACAATGGTTTTTGCCGCTTTATTATCTAAAAAGGCAATGACATTGGTACCGTGATTGGCTTTATCGCCCGAACCATCGGTTGCGTGTGGGTTCAATTTTACTTTGTAGTTGAACGTTTGAAAATAGCTGTTGTTGGCATACGGTTTTAATCCCAACGTTTTGAATTCTTTGGCAATATAATCGGCTGCTCTTTTTTCACCCGATGAACCGGTTAAACGCCCTTGCAATTCGTCTGAAGCTAAATAACTAATGTGTCTTTTTAAGGTGTTGGGTTGGGCCAGTTCAGCAGCATCTCCTTCGATCCAATCGGCTATAAAAACGTTGGTTTCTCTCGGTTTGCTTTGCATTCTGTTGCTCGAAAACACTAATTTTTTTCCGTCTGGTGAAAACATTGGAAAGGCATTGAATTCACTTTGATAGGTAATTTGCTCTAAGTTTTCACCATTCAAATCAATCATAAACAACTGAAAATCATACCCTCGTGTTGAATGATGATTGGACGAGAAGATAATTTTTTGATCCGATGGATGAAAGAACGGCGCCCAATTGGCTTTTCCTAAATGCGTGATTTGTTTTAAGTTGGAACCGTCTATATTACACGTATAAATTTCCATTTCTGATGGCGCTACTAAATTTTGTGCCAATAAATCTTTGTATTCTTTAATCGCTTCTGCTGTTTTTGGGCGAGACGAGCGGAATACTAATTTTTTACTATCGTGTGAGAAAAAACAACCACCATCATAGCCTAAGCCCGAAGTAATTTGTTTTAAATTGCTGCCGTCGATATCCATAGTGTACAATTCTAAATCCCCACTTCTAATGCTGGTAAATGCTATTTTTTTACCGTCGGGAGAAACTACTGCTTCGGCATCATAGCCTGGTGAATTGGTCAGCTGTTTGGTAATGTTACCTTTTAAATCGGCAATGTAAATATCAAATTCTGGATAAATAGCCCACAAATATTTACCGTCAATTGGTTTTGGTGGAGCAGGGCAGGCGTGATCGGCTGCATGTGTTGAAGCATATAGTATATGTTTACCATCCGGCATGTAATACGAACACGTAGTTCTTCCTTTTCCGGTAGAAACCAATTGCAAGCTTTTTTCGTTGAACTCTTGTGCTTGTAGGTCCAACATGAAAATTTGATCGCACGAAACGCCAAACGCCTTGTTGGTTACTTGAAGCGTTAATTTGTCTCCTTTCGGACTAAAATAGGCTTCTGCATTATCACCACCAAAGGTAAGTTGCTTGATGTTTTTTAAGTGTTTTTCTTGCCCAAAAGTACTGATTGAAAGTAAGGCAACTACGAGTAGAATGGAACTGTTCTGTCTAAATGTTGATTGGAACATATTTTCTTATTTGAAATTTCTATAAATCGAGTGCAAATATACAAAAAAAAACAAGCTCTCGAAAGGCTTGTCTTTACTATTTGTTTGTTGAAAATGTTATTTTAAAGCAGTGATTTCGGCAATTTTTACAATGACTTCTGTGGCTTTCATCATACTTTCAACGGGTACGTATTCGTATTTACCGTGGAAGTTATGTCCACCAGCAAAAATATTGGGGCACGGCAATCCTTTATAGGATAATTGACAACCGTCGGTGCCACCGCGAATGGGTTTAATTAAGGGTTTAATGCCCAATTCTTTCATGGCTTTTTCCGCAATTTCTACAATATGAAAAACAGGTTTTACTTTTTCTTTCATGTTGTAGTATTGGTCTTTCACTTCGGCAATAACGATATCATCCCCAAATTGTTTTTTCCATTTCTTATTGAATTTAACCGCTAACTCTTGAATAAATTCCTTTCGGTCTTTGAATTTTTTTGCATTGTGATCTCTAATAATGAGTTCAACTACTGTTTCTTCAATACTTCCTGTGATTCCCACCACATGATAAAAACCTTCATATCCACGGGTTTTTTCTGGAATTTCGTTTTTCGGTAATTTTGAAATGAATTGATTGGCCAGTAGCATCGAATTGATCATTTTTCCTTTAGCATAACCCGGATGAACACTTTTACCTTTGAACATAATTTTAGCGCCAGCCGCATTGAAGTTTTCATATTCCAATTCGCCAATCTGACTTCCGTCCATGGTATAGGCCCATTCACAGCCAAATTTTTCGACATCAAAATGATGAGCGCCTCGACCAATTTCTTCGTCGGGTGTAAAACCAACTCGAATTTTTCCGTGTTTGATTTCAGGATGTTGAATAAGGTATTCCATGGCTGACACAATTTCGGTTATTCCGGCTTTGTCGTCGGCGCCCAATAGCGTAGTACCGTCAGTTGTTATTAGCGTTTGCCCTTTGTATTGCAACAAATCTTTAAAATAAGTTGGCGATAGAATAATGTTTTGTTTTTTGTTTAAGATGATATCGCCACCGTCATAGTTGGTTACAATTTGAGGTTTTACATTGGCGCCTGTAAAATCAGGTGTTGTATCATAGTGGGAAATAAATCCGATAGTTGGCACTGAGTGTTTTACATTACTTTCAAGCGTGGCCATCACATATCCATTAGCATCTATAGTGACATCAGTCATGCCAATTTTTTTTAACTCTTTAACCAATAGGTTGGCTAAAACCAGTTGTTTTTTTGTGCTTGGGGTCGTGTTTGAACTCGCATCCGATTCGGTATCAATGGTTACGTAGCTTACAAAGCGATCGATTAGGTGTTGCATGGTATAAAATTTATACAAATATAGGAATTTTGTAAGGTTTATTTAAATGACAGTTTAAAAGAAAAAAAGCACTTCAAATGAAGTGCTTTTGTGGGGAGAGCAGGATTCGAACCTGCGAAGATGTAATCAGCGGATTTACAGTCCGCCCTCGTTGGCCGCTTGAGTATCTCCCCAAGCCATCATACTTAGCGAGCTAAGCGGTTGCAAATATAAAATTGTTTTTAGAACAAACAAAAGCTTTGCCTACTATTTTCTGAGGTTTTTGCTAACGTTCTGTAAATGAAAAGCATAAAAAAATCTCCCGAAGGAGATTTGTATTTTTTTGTATTATCCGGCATTATTTTGCATTCAAAAGTGCAATCACTTTAGCTTTTAATGCATCACCTCTCAAATCTTTGGCAACAATGGTTCCCTTAGCGTCTAAAATAAACGTTGCTGGAATTGATTCTACATTGTATTGTTTTGCAATGGGTTCGTCCCAATATTTAAGATTTGAAATTTGTGCCCATACCAAACCATCTTTTGTGATAGCTTCTTTCCATTTTGCAGCATCTTTGTCTAATGAAACTCCAATGATGTTCAATCCTTTGTCATGCAATTCTTTGTATAAAGCCACTACGTTTGGGTTTTCTCCTCTACAAGGTCCACACCAAGAAGCCCAAAAATCAATGATGGTAACTTTGCCCATTGATTCTTTAAGAGATATTTTCTTTCCATCTGGATTGTTTGCAGCAAAATCAGGGGCTGTGCTTCCTACTTCTACTTTTGCAGTAGGTTCGTTTTTCATTGCTTCCAGTACCTTTTTGATGTTTTTTGCGCTCTTAGTATTCAATAATTTTTTGTCAATTTTTGCAAAATATCCTTTAATTTCGTCTACCGGAAGGTGTTGTCTCATTAAGAAATTTTCCAATAATAAAACCGATAAATAGGCATCTGGATTTTTCTTGATGAAATTCATAGATACTTTATTCAAATCATCTTGAAACGTACTGTATTCTTTCATGATTTGGTTTACAGTAGTAGTATCATTTGCTTTTTTCGCAGCTGTGATGCGAGCGATATTTGCTTTTTCAAATTTTCCTTTTTTTCTAGCGATTACTTTAGAATCCTCATTGAATGTTTGGAATTTATCGTTATTGTCGGTTCCACCAATTACAGAGTTTTGAACTGTGTCGGTTTTAATGGTTACTGAAATTTTTCCTTCTTCTAAGATTAAAGGCAAGTTGAGGTTTTCATCCTCAATTCGAATAAAACCTAAATCCACATCTTCAGTCATCCCTTTTAACTCAAATTTTCCGTTTTCAACTACTGCTGTATCTTTAGCAATAAAACCGGTTTCTGTTTGGGTTTCAATAAATACTTTTTTACCGTTTTCAACGCCTTCAGCTGTTCCGGTGATTAAAAATTCATTGTCTTTCAAGTTGTTGCACGAAAATAATACCAGTGCACTAGCAACCAATAAGGTTATTTTTTTCATTTTAAATTGTATTAATTTGCAGCAAAGGTATTTAAAATTACTCAGTATGAAAAATTTTACCCCAGTATCACTCGAAAAGAAACGTGTAAAATTTTGTAAATAAACAAAAAGTAGTATCTTTGCACACCTTTTGGCGGAGTAGAGTTTCCATTAGGTATCAATCATTTATGTAAAATACTGTTGTCGTTTTCTATCCCATTAAGAAACTCAAGAAGCACAGCATACAAATTTTTAATCAGCATGTCTGAAACAAACAAAACACAAGAAGAGTTTTTAGCAAATTTCAATTGGCACAATTTTCAAGAAGGAATTGATCCAGTAGATGAAAAAAACTTACAGGAATTCGAAGAATTAGTAACAAAAACATTCATTGCTACCGATCAAGAAGAAGTAGTAGAAGGAGTTGTAGTTAGAATTACTGAAAGAGATGCCATCGTTGATATCAACGCTAAATCGGAAGGTGTAATTTCGTTAAACGAATTTCGTTACAACCCAAACTTAAAAGTGGGTGACAAAGTAGAAGTATTAATTGATGTTCGTGAAGACAAAACAGGACAATTAGTATTATCACACAGAAAAGCAAGAACAATCAAAGCATGGGATAGAGTTATTTCTGCTAACGAAACAGGGGAAATCGTGAACGGTTTCGTTAAATGTAGAACTAAAGGGGGTATGATTGTAGATGTTTTCGGAATCGAAGCTTTCTTACCAGGATCACAAATTGATGTAAAACCTATCCGTGATTACGATCAATATGTGAACAAAACTATGGAATTCAAAGTGGTAAAAATCAACCATGAATTCAAAAACGTAGTTGTTTCTCATAAAGCGCTTATTGAAGCAGATATTGAAGTACAGAAAAAAGAAATCATTGGTCAATTAGAAAAAGGACAAGTATTAGAAGGTGTTGTTAAAAATATTACTTCTTATGGTGTGTTTATTGACTTAGGTGGTGTAGATGG
>DALYCS010000105.1:0-5791 GCA_031973615.1 Flavobacterium sp.
TATTTGTAGGAACTAAAGGTGGTTCATTTTTGGAAGATAAAGCAGAAAAAATTGCAAAAAAACTAAATGTAATTGTAAAAGAATATGCCGAATTACAATTGGAACTCCAAAAAGCAGACGTGGTAGTTGTCGCTACAGGTGCTCAAAACCCAACGATTGATAAGGCCATTTTAAATATCAAAAAACCCCTATTAATACTCGATTTATCGGTTCCAAAAAATGTGCATGAGAATGTAACGCACATCGAAGGAGTATCTTTAGTACACATGGATCAATTGGCAGAAATGACCGATGAAACTCTCGAAAAAAGAAAAAAACACATACCGGCAGCGGAAGCCATCATTGAAGAAATTAAAAATGAATTTATCGCTTGGACCAAACAACGTAAATTTGCTCCTACCATTCATGCTTTAAAAGCCAAATTGAACGCTATTAAAGAAGGAGAACTCAATGTACAACGCAAAAAAAATACTAATTTTGATGAGGAGCAAGCCGAGCTAATTAGCGCGCGAATCATTCAAAAAATTACCAATCATTTTGCCAATCATTTAAAAGAAGACGAAACAGTAGTTGACGAAAGTATTGAATGGATTGAGAAAATTTTCCAATTAGAAACACTCTCGAAATAATGAGTAAAACTATACGAATAGGAACCCGTGATAGTGAATTGGCCCTTTGGCAAGCACATACCGTTCAAAAAAAATTACAGGATGTAGGGTATAAAACCGAAATTGTAGCCGTGAAATCTCAAGGCGATCTGCTTCTGGATAAACCCATATATGAATTAGGTATTACAGGTATTTTCACAAAAACCTTAGATGTGGCCATGATCAATGGAGAAGTAGACATTGCTGTACATTCTCTTAAAGATGTCCCAACAACATTGCCCCAAGGAATTGTTCAAGCGGCTGTTTTAGAGCGCGCGAATCCCTATGATATATTGGTCCACAAAGGAGACTTAAGCTTTTTAGAAACGGAAGGGGTCATCGCCACTGGAAGCCTCAGAAGAAATGCAGAATGGCTGCATAAATACCCGAACCACCAAGTGGTGAATTTACGTGGCAATGTAAACACACGATTGCAAAAGCTTGAAGACAACAACTGGAATGGAGCTGTTTTTGCCGCTGCGGGCTTAGAACGCATCAACTTAACCCCTAAAAACCACCGAACGCTAGATTGGATGATTCCGGCCCCGGCACAAGGGGCAATGGTAGTAGTTGCTATGGAAAGTGATGCTTTTACGATCGACGCGGTTTCCCAATTAAACCATATTGAAACCGAAATTTGCACTTACATTGAACGGCAATTTTTAAAAACCCTAGAAGGGGGCTGTACGGCACCAATAGGAGCTTATGCTAAATATGACGAAAACAATGACATCCTCGAATTTAAAGGGGTATTGCTCTCAATAGATGGAAAAGAACGCTTATTCCTTGATAAAAAAGTTGCCGTATCCGAATGGAAAAAATTAGGCTTTCATTCCGCACAAGAACTATTAAATAATGGCGGCCATCAATTGATGGAAAAAATTAAAACACAATTAAAAAAAGAGTAGTGGAAAACAAGGTTGGAATCTTAGCTACGAAGAAATTGGCCCCAAACCAAAAACAATTTTTATTGAATGCTGGTTTTTGGGTTATGGATGAAGATTTTATAGCTATAAATCCCATTGCTTTTGAAATTTCAACTACGGAAGAACTATTGATTTTTACGAGTCAAAATGCCGTTCAACAGGTTATAACATTTAAAGAAAAAATAATAAATAAACCCGTGCTTTGCGTGGGTGAAAAAACAAAACAATTATTGCTAGATCAAGGTTTTACTGTTTTACATAGCCTATCAGATGCCGAAGAATTAGTAGAAATTATTAAAAAAAAATATCTCGATAAAAGTTTTGCTTTTTTTTGTGGGAAGACCAAATTAGATACCCTTCCGCAATTTTTACAAGAAAAAAAAATTCCGCATCAAATTATCGAAGTCTATGAAACACTAGAAAAACCAATAAAAATAGCGCCAAAAATGGACGGAATTCTGTTTTTCAGTCCCTCTGGAGTTTCAAGCTATGTGAAAGAAAATAAAATTACAAACGAAATTTGTTTTTGTATTGGAAATACTACCGTAAAAGCGATAGAGCCGTATTCAAAAAATAGTGTGTTGGCCAATCAACCCACTATAGAAAACGTAATTATCCAATGCATCAATTATTTTAAAGCAGCAAAAAATGATTAAAAACGACTTATTTTTAAGAGCATTATCAAACGAAAAAGTAGAACGCCCCCCGGTTTGGATGATGCGTCAAGCAGGAAGATATTTGCCTGAATTTAGAGCATTGCGCGATAAATATGATTTTTTTACGCGTTGCGAAACACCTGAATTGGCAGCTGAAATCACCGTACAACCCATTCGTATTGTGCAACCCGACGCGGCCATCTTGTTTTCGGACATTTTGGTGGTACCAAGAGCGATGGGCATTCACGTAGAATTGAAGGACAATTTGGGGCCAATAATTCCGAATCCCATTCGCACCCCCCAAGACGTAGAAAAAGTGTTTGTTCCCGATGTGAATGAAACTTTAGGCTATGTTTTTGATGCCATCAAATTGACCAAACAAATGCTGAACGATGAGGTGCCGTTGATTGGTTTCGCAGGTTCACCATGGACAATTTTTTGTTATGCAGTTGAAGGAAAAGGTTCTAAAAGTTTTGATACTGCCAAAGGATTTTGTTTTTCAAATCCAATTGCAGCTCACGTTTTTTTGCAAAAGATTACCGATACAACGATTTTATATTTGAAAGAAAAAGTAAAAGCAGGTTGTAATGCCATTCAGATTTTTGATTCTTGGGGCGGTATGCTGTCTCCGGTAGATTATCAAGAATTTTCTTGGCAGTACATCAACCAAATTGTAGAGGCACTTGCAGAAGATACCAAAGTAATTGTTTTCGGAAAAGGGTGTTGGTTTGCATTGGGTGAAATGGCCAAATCTAAAGCTTCGGCTTTAGGCGTAGACTGGACCTGTTCACCAAGAAATGCTCGTTATTTAACAGGAGGAAATATTACGTTACAGGGAAATTTCGATCCAAGTCGTTTATTGTCACCAATACCAACCATCAAAAAAATGGTACATCAAATGATTGACGAATTTGGGGCAGCCAATTATATCGTCAACTTAGGACACGGAATTTTACCAAATATTCCTGTGGATCATGCCAAAGCATTTGTAGAGGCAGTTAAAGAATACAATAGGTAAGCAATAGTTATTAGCTTTAAGCTTTTTTAAAATGAAAGACAAATTCTACCAATACATACAAACCCTACAAGATCAAATCTGTAAAGGATTAGAAGCTATAGATGGTTTGGCCCAATTCCGAGAAGACCTATGGGACAGACCTGAAGGCGGTGGCGGAAGAACACGTGTTATTGAAAACGGGAACGTATTTGAAAAAGGAGGCGTCAACATTTCAGCGGTACATGGGAAACTACCGGATTCGATGCAAAAATTATTTAATGTAGGTGAAGCCGATTTTTTTGCTTGCGGATTGAGTTTGGTGATTCATCCAAAAAATCCAATGGTACCAACAGTGATTCCGCATTTTATCCGAAATATAAAAAACAATGTGATGACTATTTTTGGAATACACATAGAAATGAAGCTAGAGGAATAGGAGGTTTATTCTTCGATTATTTGAAAGAAACCGAAGCACAATCAATGGAAGATTGGTATAACTTTGTTACCGAAGTAGGGAATTCATTCCTTGATGCATATGTTCCAATTGTGGTAAAAAGAAAAGACTTGCCTTATACTGCTGAGCAAAGAACTTGGCAAGAAATACGCCGTGGTCGATATGTCGAATTTAATTTGGTGCACGACAAAGGCACCTTATTTGGCTTAAAAACCAATGGAAGAATCGAATCGATTTTAATGAGTTTGCCGCCCCACGTGCAATGGCATTACGACCATCATCCAGTGGCTGGAAGCGAAGAAGAAAAAGTAATTAATATATTGAAATCACCTATTAATTGGGTTTAAAAAGAATAAATAAACATCAAAAGTTAAAATAATTGAAATAAAATTAATAATTAGTAGAATAAAAATTTGTTCATTGAGTTTGAATTTTTCCTTAGCTAAATAGAATAAGCTATGAAAAAAAAGCACAAAAGAAATTATAACAAATAAGGGTACTCCTATATAAATTAATAATGTAGCAGAACCAATATCACCTGTTTCAAAATTTGTAATTTTATATAAACTTAAATAAACAAGCGCAAATAGACTAAGGATTATTCTTTTTTTCATAAAACAAATATAAAAAATATGTTCCCATTACAAAGAGGTAGAAGATTACGCTTGAACGAAAGCATTCGTTCATTAGTTAGCGAAACCACATTAAGTCCGGCTGATTTTATGTTTCCGATGTTTATTGCAGAGGGAGAAAATATACAAGTCGAAATTCCATCGATGCCAGGAATTTACCGTCGTTCGATAGATTTAACCGTAAAAGAAGTCCAAGAATTATTCAATTTAGGGATTCGTTCCGTGAATATTTACGTGAAAGTTAGCGAAGATTTAAAAGACAATACAGGTAAAGAAGCGTGGAACCCAAACGGATTGATGCAACAAGCCATTCGAGCTATCAAAACAGCTTGTCCTGAAATGATTGTGATGCCTGATGTGGCTTTGGATCCGTATTCGATTTACGGTCACGACGGAATTATTGAAAAGGGCGATGTGGCGAACGATGCAACGAATGATGCGTTGGTAAAAATGGCAGTTTCTCACGCACAAGCGGGAGCCGATTTTGTGGCGCCTAGCGACATGATGGACGGTCGTGTATTGCGATTGCGTCAAGGTTTAGATGCGGCGGGTTTTCAAAATGTGGGCATTATGAGTTATTCGGCTAAATATGCTTCGGCTTTTTACGGACCTTTTCGTGATGCGTTGGACAGTGCGCCAAGAGAATCGGATGTAGAAGTGCCGAAGGATAAAAAAACCTACCAAATGGATTATGCAAATCGCATCGAAGCGGTCAAAGAGGCCCTTTGGGATGTAGAAGAGGGAGCCGATATGGTCATGGTAAAACCTGGAATTGCCTATTTAGACATCGTTCGCGAGGTAAAAAATGCCGTGAATGTTCCGGTAACTGTTTTTCACGTGTCGGGTGAATATGCAATGATTAAAGCTGCCGCCGAAAGAGGTTGGCTCGACCACGATAAAATCATGATGGAACAATTGATGTGCATCAAAAGAGCGGGAGCTAGTTTGATTTCGACCTATTTTGCCAAGGAAGCAGCGATTTTGCTAAACAAAAAATAGATTAATTATGAACGTATATTTCAAATCTCTCCTGATTGTATCTTTTGTGTTAAATTTCATTAGTTGTGGCAAAAAAACAGAAACGGATGCAATGGGAAACCCTATTCAAAAAACGGAAACTTCAGTAAATCAAACACCTAAAACGTTAGGAAAAGAATTGTTTGAAGGAAAAGGTATGTGTGCCACGTGTCATAAAGACGATGTAAAAACGGTTGGGCCATCAATTAAAGATATCGCAAAAATTTATAAAGAAAAAGGAGGCAGTATCGCCAATTTTATTGCTGAAAAAGGAGAACCACTTGTTGACCCTTCTCAGTATGAAATAATGAAAGCTAATTTTGCAATTACCAATGCCATGTCGACAGAAGAGCGAAAAGCCATAGAAGTATATATGATGAGTTTTGAGTAGTTTTCGTTATTCAACCACCAATTTAAAGCCCACACGCGGAATATTTTCAATGCGAACGTGGGTTTCTTCTT
>DALYCS010000106.1:0-5758 GCA_031973615.1 Flavobacterium sp.
GAAACTGTACCATCCATATAACCTGCGGTTAATGAATTACCAATAGCTACATACGAAGTAAAATCAGCATCACCAGATGTGTAATCTGCATCAACAGCGTTATCAAATTCTGGCTCACATGATGCAAAACCAGCAGCTATTATAGCTAAATATATAAATTTATTTTTCATCTTACTTTTTATTTAAATTAGAAACCATAAGTAATACCTATACCTGGAGAGAAAACAACTGATTTGTATGTTCCTCCGAATGGCAATGTATTTCCATTTTCTTGATAATGATTGTATGAATTGTCCACTTCGTCAAAGTGTAAATAAAGGAATGAAAAATCTACCCCTAATTTATCGTTTACTTTATAAGTTAAACCACCCGTGAATCCCATTGAATCGTTTCTTGGAGTTTCAGGAGCAAAATAACCATCTTGTACTGGACTTTCGTCAAAATACCAACCCGCTCTGAAAGTGAATTTGTTATTTGCAATGTATTGCGTTCCTACACGGTATGTACTTGAACTCTTGTAGTTTCTTGGATTGATAGAAGTATTTCTAATTGATCCGTCTGCATTAAGAAAATCAACTGTAAGTGCTTTGTAAACATTCCATAAAGCTCTGTTATAATCAAAAGCAAACAACCATTTATCTGATGGTTTGTATGACATACCAACTGTTAATTCTGCTGGTAATGGTAAATCTGCATTAAAAGTTGTGTTTTGCAACGTTGGAGATGTTGAAGCAAATACTGGTACATCATTAAATTTTGCAGAACCATCACGAGCCTCCATAATGATTTCAGAACGATAGTTCATACCAATTCTAACTTGCTTTGATGGATTGAACATGATACCTGCTGTATATCCCCAAGCTGTAATTCCTTTCGCATCTAAAGTAACATCCGTTCCACTTTCGTCTACAGATAATAATGGATTAATCGCTACATTTCTGTTGAAATTCACAGAACCTGTTGCATAAATTGGTCCACCACCTACACTAAAATGTTCTCCAACACGAATCGAAACCGTTGGCTGTACAAAAATAGCTTGTAAATCAATATTGTTTACCAAATGTGCACCTTGCCAATCTTGATCCCATGCTACAGAACTTCCATAAGGTGTGTACACTGCTAAACCTGCTGTTAACCAGTTGGTTAATTTGTAAGTTGCATACAAACTAAAAGGTGTTCCCATGTTTTCTGTTGTAGCTTCCCAATTGTATTGTGAATTTTGAAACTTAGTTTTTGCAAACAAGGCATTAGCTCCGAAAGATAAATTGAATTTTTTATCTAAATAAGCCATCCCTGCTGGGTTAAAAAACGCAACTTCTGCGCTATTCACTACAGCAACACCAGTGTGTCCCATAGCTAATTGTTTCTGACCTTGAATACTAACTCGATATCCTCCTGCAAAGGCAGTTGAGCCAGCTAAAGCCAATAATGTTAAAGAAAGTAATTTTCTCATAATGTAAATTAGTGTTAGTTTTTTTCTGAATTTATAAAAATCAATAGTCAAAATTAAGACAAAATATGAATTTTACAATTTTTTTAACTAAAAAATTGTGCTAACCCACTTTTTCTACACAATTATTTCAAAAATTGGAACGTGTTGAAATAAAAATCTTTTGGATTTTCAGCATGCAACCAATGACCCGCATTAGCTATACTTATTAGTGTTGCGGCGGGAAAATGATGCAAAATAAGTTCCAAATCACGATCCAGAATATAGTCGGATGTACTTCCTCTTAAAAAAAGTGTCGGTTTTTGAAACGTTTTATCAAAAGGCAATGCCGTGCCAATCACTTCAATTGTAGTTGTTAAAACGGGCAAATTGAAACGAAAATTCAATTGATCTGGTGTTTGCCAATACACATTCTTCATTAAAAATTGTCGGGTTCCAAAATCTGGAATATAGTGCGCTAAAATTTCTTCAACTTCACCCCTGCTCCTTTGCAACTCAAAATCAACCGCATTCAAACCTGCTAATATAGATTGATGGTGCGGCGCATAATACTTGGGACCAATATCGGCAACAATTAATTTTGACACGATGTTGGGATACGTAGTTGCAAAAAGCATAGCAACTTTACCTCCCATAGAATGGCCTAACAAAATACAGTCGTTAAGTTGATGAAAATCGATATATTTTTTCACATCTTCAACCATCACATCATAATTAAAAACTTCCGAATGGAAACTTTTACCATGGTTCCGCAGATCTAAAGAATGTACTTGAAACCCATCCTTTGCAAACTGAGCAGCTATTGATTTCCAATTATCAGACATCCCCAAAAAACCATGAATAATTAGCAAAGGCACCCCTTCACCTTCAATCCTTGAATGTAACATCATTTATTTCAATTTTTGTAAATACATATTCACCACATTTTCAAGTCCTAAAAACAAAGATTCGGTTATCAAAGCATGACCGATGGACACTTCAAGTAATTGAGGAATATTATCTTTAAAAAATTTTATGTTATCCAAACTCAAATCGTGCCCTGCATTAATCCCCAATTGCAATTCGTTCGCTTTTTCAGCTGCTTTAATAAAAGGATTTATTCCGTCAAAATTTCCTTTACCATACTCGTGAGCATAACTTTCAGTATACAATTCTATCCGGTCAGTTCCAGTAGCTTTTGCACCTTCAACCATGCGAACATCTGCATCCACAAAAATAGAAGTTCGAATGCCCTTACGCTGAAATTCCTGAATCACTTCAGTTAAATAAGATTGGTGCTTCACCGTATCCCATCCTGCATTTGAAGTCAATGCACCAATTGCATCAGGCACTAGTGTTACTTGAGTAGGCATGCATTCGAGTACCAAATCAATAAAATTATGCTGCGGATTTCCCTCAATATTATATTCAGTAGACACAATCTTGGATAAATCACGAGCATCTTGATAACGTATGTGTCGCTCATCGGGTCTGGGATGCACTGTAATTCCTTGTGCTCCAAATTGCTGAATTGCTGTTGCCACCTTTAATACATCAGGCACATTTCCTCCTCTAGAATTGCGCAAAGTGGCAATTTTATTAATATTTACAGATAGCTTTGTCATGGTTCCAATTTTAATTTTGCAAAAATACAAAGTATAAATTAGGTATCATATGGTATTTTTTGATTATTTTGCGGTTCATTTCCACAACAGGTCACATGAACAGTTTGAACACATATCTTAATACCGAAATAAAACCATTAAAACACAGTGCTCCGATCAGTGAAGCACAAGATCTTTTTGAAGAGGTAATGTATTCTCATTTTCCAGTAACCGAAGAGGGCGTTTTTATTGGATGTATCAGTAAAGAAAGTGTGGCGTTTTTAAACGCATCGGCGTTGCTTAATGAAAATCGTTTTCATTTTGAACGTTTCTTTGTCCGTTCTACCATGATTTGGCTCGATGTTTTAGAAGTTTTTGCAAAAAACGAAACCAATTTACTTCCTGTTTTGGATGAAAAAAACAACTATATCGGATATTACGAACTCGAAGATGTCATCCGTTTTTTACACGAAACCCCTTTTTTAAAAGAAGAAGGAGGTATATTAATTGTAGCCAAAGAAGTCAACACATTTTCCATGAGTCAAGTGGCGCAAATTGTTGAAAGCAATCAAGCTAAAATTTTAGGCTTATTTATTTCAAATATGGCCCAAAATAAAGTTGAAATTACGATTAAAATAAGCCAAAGTGGTCTAAATGACATTATACAAACCTTTAGAAGGTATGACTATGAAATTATATCTGAACACCAAGAAGATTCCTATTTGAATGGACTTAAGGAACGTTCAGATTATTTAGATAAATATCTTAATATTTAAGCCTATGAAAATAGCAATTTTTGGACAATATTATCAAAACAATACCGCCGAAATCGTTCGCAAAGTTGTCGATTTTTTAGAAACCAAGAGTATTTCAATTTCTTTTGAACGAACTTTTTTAACGATACTACAAGAAAAAAATATCGTCACCAAAAAGTACAGTAGCTTTTCAAATTCGACTGAATTGGAGGCTGATTTTGAAGCGCTAATTAGTATTGGTGGTGATGGAACCATCTTGAAAGCGGCCACTTTTATTCGCGATAAAAACATTCCAATTATTGGTATTAATGCAGGAAGATTGGGGTTTTTAGCTACTGTACAATATGAAAATATTGAAGCATTACTTCAGAAAGTATTGGTCAAAGATTATATCATCTCCAAACGCAGTTTATTGAGTGTGCGAACCGTTCCTGAATATGAAAATTTCAAAGATTTAGATTTTGCTCTCAATGAAGTAACAGTTGCACGAAAAGACACCACGTCTATGATTACTATAGATACAATGCTTAATGAGGAGTACCTTACTTCGTATTGGGCGGATGGATTAATCGTGTCGACACCAACAGGCTCTACAGGATATTCCTTAAGTTGTGGCGGCCCTGTATTGACTCCAGAAGTAGCTAGTTTTGTGGTTACACCAATGGCTCCACATAATTTAAATGCGCGCCCATTAGTCATCACAGATGATACCGAAATCACGTTAAAAGTTTCAGGTCGTGAAGAACAATTTTTAATATCCTTAGATTCCCGTATTGCTGCTGTTTCTAAAGATACCACCGTTTACATTAAAAAAGCATCCTTTACATTATCAGTTATTGAATTTAAAGACGAAACTTTTTTAACCACTATCCGAAAAAAATTACTTTGGGGAGCCGATAAAAGAAATTAGGCTAGAGCTATATCATTTTTTGTTTTTTTGCGTTTTTATAACACATAAAAGACAACAAAAAAATCCTTTAAAATAGGGTTAAGTAGTCAATATTGTTATATTTGCAAACTATTTGAAAAAATGAAGCGTATTTTAATTTACATTAGCTTATTGTTCTGCACCTTAAGCACCTTTGGTCAAATCCATGAATTAGGTGTTTTTGCGGGTGGAATTAATTACATTGGAGATATTGGCCCTACCAGCTATATTGCGCCAAACAAACCTGCTTTTGGTATACTTTACAAATGGAATCGAAGTCCGAGACATGCTTGGCGTTTTTCCTATTATCAAGGAGAACTTCATGCAAAAGATAGTGATAGTGAGGTGCCGAGTAGAACCACTAGAGGATATGCTTTTGAAAATAAAGTCAAAGAATTTTCGATAGGGTTTGAATTCAATTTTCTGTCATTTGATTTACACGACACTAAAAGCAAAGTAACACCATATGTTTTCTCAGGAATAAATTATTTTATTTATGATGAAATTTTTATTTCAAATAGTAAAAGTTATTTAGATTACCAAAGCAGTACATTTGCATTGCCGATGGTTTTGGGTGTAAAAGCGCATGTCTTTGAAAATTTTGTTGTGGGTGCTGAAGTAGGCGCTCGTTACTCTTTTACTGATAATTTAGACGGAAGTAATCCAGAGAATGATAATTTTACAAATTGGCGATTTGGCAATTTAAATAGTAATGATTGGTATGTGTTTTCAGGCATTACACTTACCTACACTTTTGGTCAAACCCCCTGTTTTTGTGCAGAATAATACGATGAAAAAAGGACAAGAAATAAATACAGCGAACCTGCCGCAACATTTAGCTATCATTATGGATGGCAATGGTCGTTGGGCAAAACAGAAAGGGTTACTCCGCGCTGTAGGTCATGAAAATGGGACTAAATCGGTGCGCGTTACTGTAGAAAGTTGTGCCAAGCTAGGAATTAAAAACCTTACGCTTTATGCCTTTTCCACCGAAAATTGGAACCGTCCAAAACTAGAAGTAGAGACTTTGATGAAACTTTTA
>DALYCS010000107.1:0-5704 GCA_031973615.1 Flavobacterium sp.
CCTTTTGCTTGGCCAAGGCTACAATTTCATCCAATGATTTTGACTGAATCACTAGTTCTTTTGTCAACACATCTACCCGCTTGGTCGTTTTCTCCATCAAATCAGAATTGGTATATCCTTGTAACTCTTTATACCGATTGACACCCCCAAAACCTGCTTTTCGTTCCTCTTCTGAAATGGGTGTAGTGTTAAAGTAAATACGGTAAATGTTATTATCTCTATTTTCAATCGCCGTCAATACTTCATTCATCAAATCGAGTTTCTTATTCAATACTTTGTAATTCAACGACATTACTTCGATTTCGCGTGCCAATATTTTATCTTTTGGGGTTTCAAAATAACTGGTATTGACCAACAGTAAAAAAATCAAAAAACCAAACAAAGCCGAAGAGAGTAAAAACAGCATTACATAGGCAAATTTCTTTCTTTTTCGAGTTTGAATTCGCTTGTACGCTAAATTTTCTGAATCGTAATAATATTTTACCTTCGACATAAATGAAAATATACTATTTTTGTGCCAAATTTATTGGTTACAATAGGTTATACGAACAAATTTAAGAAATGTTTCATTCTAAAGCTATTTTTATTTTTTTAGAAAAGCTATTTACAGTTCCCTATTTTGTTTTAACCCGTAACTGTTACAAAAAATCTGAATAAACGTATTGATCATGAAATCACAAGATATTCGAAAAGCCTATTTACAATTCTTTGAAAGCAAAGGACATCTTATTGTTCCTTCTGCTCCTATTGTTCTAAAAGACGATCCCACCCTAATGTTTAACAATTCTGGGATGGCACAATTCAAAGAATTTTTCTTAGGAAACGGAACGCCTAAAAATCCCCGAATTGCAGATACCCAAAAATGCTTGCGGGTTTCAGGAAAACACAATGACTTAGAAGATGTAGGGTTTGACACTTACCATCATACTATGTTTGAAATGTTAGGCAACTGGTCGTTTGGAGATTACTTCAAGAAAGAAGCATTGGACTGGGCATGGGAATTTCTAACCGAAGTTTTAAAATTAGACAAGGATCGTTTGTACGTGTCAGTTTTTGAGGGTAATCCTGCCGAAAACGTACCATTTGATCAAAACGCATTTGATATTTGGAAACAATATGTTTCTGAAGACCGCATCATCTTAGGTAACAAAAAAGATAATTTTTGGGAAATGGGTGATCAAGGGCCGTGTGGACCGTGTTCTGAAATTCATATCGATTTACGATCTACTGAAGAACGAGCTAAAATTTCGGGCCGTGATTTAGTCAATGCCGATCATCCTCAAGTTGTGGAGATTTGGAACAACGTATTTATGGAATTTAACCGTAAAGCCGATGGCTCATTAGAAAAACTACCTGCACAACATGTTGATACCGGAATGGGGTTTGAACGCTTGTGTATGGCCATGCAAAACGTAACATCAAATTATGATACGGATGTTTTTACGCCACTTATCAGAAAAGTGGAGGAAATTACAGGATTGAAATATACTTCAAATGAAGTAAAAAACATCTCAGAAGAGCAAAACAAAACCAATATTGCCATTCGTGTAGTGGTGGATCACGTGCGGGCTGTAGCCTTTGCTATTGCCGACGGACAACTTCCTTCTAACACGGGTGCAGGGTATGTCATTCGAAGAATATTACGCCGTGCGATTCGTTATGGCTTTACTTTTTTGGGGACCAAAGAACCTTTCATCAATAAATTAGTAGCGGTGTTAGCTACCCAAATGGGCGAATTTTTCCCTGAAATCAAGTCACAACAACAGTTGGTAACCAATGTTATTCGTGAAGAAGAAACTTCTTTCTTAAGAACACTAGAACAAGGATTACAGTTATTAGATAAAGTTGTTGCAGAAACCAAAGGAACAGAAGTTTCGGGTGCCAAAGCCTTTGAATTGTATGACACTTTTGGTTTCCCAATTGACTTAACGGCCTTAATTCTTCGCGAAAAAGGATATTCATTCAATGAAACGGAATTCGAATTGGAATTGCAAAAACAAAAAGCGCGATCGCGAGCAGCTTCAGAAGTTTCAACAGAAGATTGGAACGTTTTAATTCCTGGAAATATTGAAACCTTTGTAGGGTATGATCAAGTAGAAAATCAAGTAAAAATTACCCGAATTCGTAAAGTTGACTCAAAAAAAGATGGGGTTTTATATCAAATTGTTTTAGACAATACGCCTTTTTATCCCGAAGGTGGTGGACAAGTAGGCGACAAAGGAACCTTAGTTTCTGCCAACGAATCCATTGAAATTATAGACACTAAGAAAGAAAACAATTTAATATTGCATTTTGCAAAACAATTGCCTGAAAATGTAACTGCAAATTTTACAGCTAAAGTAAATACCGATTTAAGAACGTCAACTTCAAAAAATCACTCAGCTACGCATTTGATGCATTTGGCGCTAAGATCGCTTTTAGGCACACATGTGGAACAAAAAGGTTCGTTAGTAAACCCAAATTATTTGCGTTTTGATTTTTCGCATTTTTCAAAAGTTACCGATGAAGAATTACGTCAAATTGAAGCTCGTGTTAACGCACAAATTGAAGCCCAACTTCAATTAGTGGAACACCGAAATATTCCCATCAAAGAAGCATTAGACAAAGGAGCCATGGCATTGTTTGGTGAAAAATATGGCGATAATGTTCGAATGATTGAATTTGGCGACAGCAAAGAATTGTGTGGTGGAATTCACGTGAAAAACAGCGCTGAAATATGGCACTTCAAAATTATTTCGGAAGGAGCTGTTGCAGCGGGTATTCGAAGAATAGAAGCCATTACAGGTGATGCGGTAAAAGAATATTACACTGCACAAGAAAATACCTTAGCAGAAATCAAAGACGTCTTGAAAAATCCGCAAGATGTATTAAAATCGGTTGCTTCATTGCAAGAGGATCACGCGAAGTTAAAAAAACAAATCGAGCAATTACTAAAAGAAAAAATTGACGGTTTAAAAAATGCGCTACTAATCGAATTTCAAGAAATCAACGGGATATCGTTTTTAGCCAAACAAGTAGATTTATCTATGAGTGCAACCAAAGATTTGGCACAAGCACTAGGAACAGCTAAACCCAATACATTTGTTTTCTTAGCTTCTATTGAAGACAACGCACCAAATATCCATTGTTATATTGCCAAAGAATTAGTATCCGAAAAAGGGTTAAATGCAGGAACTGTTATTAGAGAATTAGGCAAACTCATTGATGGGAATGGCGGTGGCCAACCGTTTTTTGCGTCTGGAAAAGGAAAAAATGCTGCAGGAATTGAAGAAGCACTGAAAAAAGCAGTTGACTTTGTGAAGTAAGATCAATAAAATAAAAAAGAATCCTGTTTTGTTCTACCAATTCAGGATTTCTTTTTTATTACTACTTTTGAATAAAATTGACAAATTTTCAAATTGACCCATTAAATTTATGAATTTCACTACAAAAATACCGATACAAAAATACGAACACGCTATAACCTATGATTCAAAAATCATGTTATTAGGTTCCTGTTTTGCCGAAAGTATGGGTAAGAAATTCTCCTATTTTAAATTTCAAAATACGACGAATCCATTTGGCATTATTTTTAATCCGAAATCATTGGCTAAAATGATTGAACGTTGTGTTCGAAAAGATTATTTTACGGAGGAAGATATTTTCTTTCATAATGACTTATGGCAGTGTTATGAAGTGCATTCAGAACTCTCGCATCCCGATAAAGAGGTGTTTTTAAATAGTTTAAATACACTAATCGATTCAACACATAATGAATTAAACGAATCAACACATCTTATCATCACATTAGGAACGGCATGGGTATACCGAAACATTGAAACCAACGAAATAGTTGCCAATTGTCATAAAGTATCCCAAAAGCACTTTGTTAAAGAACTGTTGTCGCCAGAAAGTATTGCACAAAGTATGGAGTCCATACTTTTTACGATGTCAGTACACAATCCAAATTGTAAATGCATCTGTACCGTTTCACCAGTTCGACATGTAAAAGATGGATTTACTGAAAATACTTTGAGTAAAGCTCATTTGATTGCGGCTTTGCACAAAACCATAACCCATAACCCATCACCCATAAACTATTTTCCTGCCTACGAAATCATGATGGACGAATTGCGGGACTATCGTTTTTATGCAGAAGATATGTTGCATCCGAATCAAACTGCTGTTGATTACATTTGGATTCAATTTTTCGAAAATTATATCTCGGAATTAGATTTTGGATTGATGAACGAGATTTGTACCATTCAAAAAGGGTTGCAACATCGACCATTCCATTCGGATACAGCACAACATCAAAAATTTCTAAACGATTTAAAAACAAAAATGACAACTTTGAAAAACAAGTTGCCATTCGTATCTTTTGAAAACTAGCTGTTCAATTCCTCAATTTCTAATTGAACGTTTTCCCAATCTATAAGAAGCTGCTCTAATTCCTTCTTCTTTTTTTCATAGGCTGCAAAAAATGTGGCGTCTTCAATATGCTTGTCGAAGTTGGAAGCCAACGCTTTATCGTCGTGTTGTATGTCTTTTTCCAATTGTTGAATTTGGCTTTCTATTTTACTCAAACGGTTTTGTAACGATTTGGCTTTCTTTTGGTCTTCGTATGAAATATTTTTGACAGGTTTAGTGCTTGCTGCATTTACCACAACATCTTTCTTTTCAATTTCGCGCATATTCATGGCGTTTTTCTGTTCCAAGAAGAAATTGATATCCCCCAAATATTCTCTAATTTTTTGATCTTTGAATTCGTACACAATATTTGACATTCCTTGCAAGAAATCACGATCGTGAGATACCAACAGCAAGGTTCCTTCAAACTGCTTTAAAGCCGCCTTCAAAACGTTTTTAGACTTAATATCTAAGTGATTGGTAGGTTCGTCCATTACCAATACATTTATGGGCTGCAAAAGCAATTTACAAAGCGCTAAACGATTCCGCTCACCTCCCGAAAGTACTTTTACTTTTTTCTCTACGTCATCGCCTCGAAATAAAAACGAACCTAGCATATCGCGCACCTTGGAACGATTGGTATCCGTTGCGGCATCTTCCATCGTTTGTAATAAGGTGATCTCGCCGTCTAAATATTCTGCTTGATTTTGAGCAAAATAGCCCAATTGCACATTGTGACCTAATTTAATGCTGCCTTCATACTCAAATTCGTTCACAATCGCTTTCATGAAAGTAGATTTTCCTTGTCCATTTTGACCCACAAATGCCACTTTACTGCCACGCTCCACTAAAAGTGAAATATCTTTCAATATGGTTTTGTCGCCATAAGCTTTGGTAACATGCTCCGCTTCAACAACAACTCTACCGGGTGTTTGCGAAACCGGAAATGAAATATTCATAACCGAATTGTCGTCTTCATCGACTTCAATACGTTCTACTTTATCCAATTTTTTGATTAAAGACTGAGCCATTGAAGCTTTAGAAGCTTTGGCTCTAAATTTTTCAATCAATTTTTCGGTTTCCTCAATTTTTTTGGCTTGATTTTTTTGAGTAGCCAATTGTTTTTCACGAATTTCCTGACGCAATACTAAATATTCTGAATAGGGTTTATTAAAATCATAGGCTTTCCCTAATGAAATTTCAATAGTTCGATTGGTCACATTATCCAAAAACATCTTATCATGCGATACAATGACAACTACTCCAGGGAAGTTTCGTAAAAAACCTTCCAACCAAATAATACTTTCAATATCCA
>DALYCS010000108.1:0-2010 GCA_031973615.1 Flavobacterium sp.
GCGTTTATAGGTTTTAATTCGCTAATATCTTTTCCGATAACATTCAATAAACCACCACGGGCAATATGGCAAGCTACCGCTACAAAAACATCCATGTCACTTGCGTTGCTTTGTAAGCGTTCGTGAATGTTTATGGCTACCATTTTTTGAGCTACTTTTTTTTGAAGCAAGGTGTTTAGTATGCCATTATCGGCACAAATAAAAAAATGATCGTCCCATTGTAATGCGATGTGTTGCGTGTC
This sequence comes from Flavobacterium sp., assembly GCA_031973615.1. Classification (GTDB taxonomy): domain Bacteria; phylum Bacteroidota; class Bacteroidia; order Flavobacteriales; family Flavobacteriaceae; genus Flavobacterium. The sequence continues at coordinate 243 of DALYCS010000108.1, forward strand.
AGCCACTCGCTCACTATCAACTCCTATGATATGAATAGTGCCTTTTGGAAAACTAGAATAGGCCGCTTCAATACAATAACTGGCTTCTAAGGTGTTGAATAAATCGATGGAATGTGAAATGTCAATCAATGTTGCCTCTTTGAGTTCAGACAAAATTTTGCCTTTCAAAGATCCAACAAAATAGTCTTTGTATCCAAAGTCGGTAGTTAATGTAATTATTGACATTTATTTGTTTATAACTTATTTAAAAAACAACAATTGTTTTTACTAAATTTGATTGCAAAGCTACTACAAATTTAGCGTTTCAAAAATAATTAAAAAAACAACGCCTTTGAACGAAAGAGTCATAGAATTAATCGATATTGCTCCAAAAGAATTTTGGGGTACACAAGATACACATCTTGAAAGCATTAAGAAATATTACCCCAAGCTAAAAATTGTGGCTCGTGGTACGACCTTGAAAGCGTTTGGAGAGGCCGAAATTCTAGATGAATTTGAAACTCGTTTTAGACGATTGATGCAGCATTTTTCTCGCTACAATAGCATTGATGATAATGTTATTCTTCGGGTGTTGGAAACCACACACCAACACGATGAGTCACACCACATGAACGATCGTGATAAAATTTTAGTCCATGGAATTGGTGGAAAGCTGATCAAAGCCATGACTCCCAACCAACAAAAATTGGTGGATACCATTTATAAAAACGACATGGTGTTTGCTATTGGTCCAGCAGGAACGGGTAAAACCTATACGGGAGTGGCGATGGCGGTAAAGGCGTTGAAAGAAAAACAAGTCAAGCGTATTATATTGACACGTCCGGCTGTAGAAGCGGGCGAAAATTTAGGGTTTTTGCCGGGTGACATGAAAGAAAAATTGGATCCCTATATGCAGCCATTATACGATGCCTTGCGCGACATGTTGCCACCACAAACCTTAGAAGATTATATATTGAAAGGTATTATCCAAATTGCGCCTTTGGCTTTTATGCGAGGTCGTACGTTAGATAATGCGTTTGTTATTTTAGATGAGGCCCAAAATACCACACATTCCCAAATGAAAATGTTCTTGACCCGTATGGGTAAAAATGCCAAATTCATGATTACGGGAGATCCTGGACAGGTGGATTTACCCCGCAGAACCATCTCGGGATTAAAAGAAGCCGTTCTCATTTTGAAAGATGTAGAAGGAGTAGGGATCATCTATTTAGACGATAAAGATATTGTGCGCCACAGGTTAGTCAAGAAAATTATTGATGCGTACAAAAGCATTGAGAATAACGATTAAATAATTCGTAAAAACAGGCACTATTATTATTGTCTTTTTTTTACTTTTGCACCTTACAAACAACAACACAACACATGAATACAATTACCACTACAAATTTTAATTTTCCAAATCAAAAATCGGTTTACAGAGGAAAAGTTAGAGAAGTGTATAACATCAATGACGAATTATTGGTCATGGTAGCAACCGATAGACTTTCTGCTTTTGATGTGGTTTTGCCGAAAGGAATCCCTTACAAAGGCCAAATCTTAAACCAAATTGCTACAAAATTCATGGAGTTAACTTCAGATATTGTTCCCAATTGGTTAGTCGCTACTCCCGATCCCAACGTAGCGGTAGGGCATTTGTGTGAACCTTTTAAAGTGGAAATGGTCATTCGGGGTTATTTATCCGGTCATGCGGCTCGAGAATATGCAGCAGGAAGAAGAATCCTTTGTGGTGTTGCAATGCCAGAAGGGTTGAAAGAAAATGATAAATTTC
>DALYCS010000108.1:2020-5700 GCA_031973615.1 Flavobacterium sp.
CAACACCCATCATCACACCAACTACCAAAGCCGATAACGGTTCGCACGACGAAGATATTTCGCGTGAAGCGATATTGTCCAAAGGGATAGTTTCGGAAGCAGATTATTTAATATTAGAGAAATATACTAGAGCCTTATACCAAAGAGGGACTGAAATTGCAGCCTCTCGCGGTTTAATTTTGGTAGATACTAAATACGAATTTGGAAAAACCAAAGACGGTCAAATTGTTTTGATTGATGAAATTCATACGCCCGATTCATCGCGCTATTTTTATGCAGATGGCTATCAAGAAAGACAAAACAACAACGAAGAACAAAAACAATTGTCAAAAGAATTTGTGCGTCGTTGGTTGATTGAGAATGGTTTTCAAGGACAAGAAGGACAACAAATTCCGAACATGACAGATGCGTATATTGAAACGGTTTCTGATCGTTATATAGAATTGTTTGAAAATATTATTGGGGATTCTTTTGTAAAAGCTGATATTTCCAACATACAGGAACGCATTGAGAAAAATGTGTTGCGTTATTTAGAAAATAGATAAACTAGCAAAGCAAAAAAAATCCCGAGTATTACTCGGGATTTTTTTATGTTATTAGACATTGTGCCTTTTATCAAAATCAACAGTCCATTCGATACCGTATTTGTCTCTAAACATTCCAAAATAGGATCCCCAAGGGCTATCATTTATTGGAAATTCAATCGTTCCACCGGCCGAAAGTCCGTTAAAAATATGGTCGGCCTCTTCTCTGCTTGCAGCACTAACGGCAATTTTGCTTCTGTTTTCGTTTTCATTTACTCTTCCCATAAATTCAGGTACATCATTACCCATTAATACATTTTGACCAATAGGAAGCACAATGTGCATGATCTTGTGGGCTTCGCTTTCGGCAATTGGAAATTCTGGAGTTTCCATTTCTTTGAAGCGTGTGAGTTGTTTAAATTCCCCTCCAAATACCGATTGGTAAAAAAGAAATGCTTCTTCGGCATTGCCGTTAAAATTGATGTATGGATTAATTTGCGCCATGAGAAAGTAAATTATGACTTAATAAATAGGTGTGAATTATTTTTTGTTTTTTCCTGAATTGAACGTAAAGCGTTCAACAGGGTTTTCTGGTTTTTGATTTTTAGTAGCAGGTTTTCCCTTGCCAAATGGTTTTTTAGGACCGGAAGTTTTGGGTGTAAACGGTTTTTTAGCTTCGCCTTTTTTATACGTTTGTTTTGCATCGCCTTCTTTAAAGTATACTTCTTTTAAGGGAATTTTTGAGGTTTTAATCTGTTGCAATACTTCCATTGGTTGTTTAGGATCTTCTTTGGTACCGCGCAAATAAATGACCAAACCGTTTAAGAAATTACGCAACAATTGGTCGCCACATTCCATAAAATTAGGATGATCCTCACTGCGAAAAATATTGCCCAATTCGCCTTTTGAAACCCTAAAATTGACCAGGTTTAAAATTTCAATTATTTGATCGTCACGCAATTGCAAGGCTACACGCAACTTTTTAAAAACATCATTATTATTCATATATTCTAGTATGTATCTGGTGGTAATATTGTAAATTTAAAACAGCCAAAGATACGCTTTTGCGAATTCTTTTGCCCATAATTTTTCGTTATGTTTTCCTTGTGGAACAATCCGTTTCTTCGTCAAGTGCAAACAAGAGCAACGCGTGGTGTTGAGTGTGGAAATCATGCGTTCCATATCGCTTACCATGTTATCGCTCTCACTATCGCCACACATAAAGTAGATTTTTGATTTGAGCGTATTTATTTTTTCGGTTTCCGCATACAACTCAGGATTGATCCAAAATGCGGGTGAAAATACTATCGCTTTTCCAAAAACATCAGGATACTTTACTACAGCATAATACGAAATCAAACCACCTAATGAACTTCCTCCAATTGCTGTATTATACTTCCCTGATTTGGTTCGGTAGTGCGCGTCAATATACGGTTTGAGTTGCGATACTATAAAGTCGAGATACTGTGTTCCTTTACCACCGCCGTATTGTTCGTTTTTAAACGGTGTGAGTTCGTCTATTCGTTTTTCGTTACCGTGAGCTATTCCTACAACAATCACTTCAGCTTTTAAACTATCCAGAGTTTCGTCTACACGCCATTCCCCAGCATATGAAGTGGAAGCATCAAATAAATTTTGAGCATCGTGCATATACAATACCGGATATTTTTTGGTAGAGTGTGCATAATTTTTAGGCAAATACATCCATATTTTTTTTGATGTTTGGAGTTGAGGTGCATCCAATTGAAAACTAGATACATTATTTTGCGCCCAAACACATGGTAGTGCAGCAGAAAAAAAGAATAAAAAAAACAGAAATTGTTGTTTCATTTTTTATATTTGATAGACTATTGTTTTATAAAAATACTATTTTGATGGAGACTTACCAAGAAAAGATTAGTTTGTTACAAGAAATGATTGACTTTGCTCTTGTTGATGGGGCATTGCACGATAGAGAATACGATTTTTTAGAAATTGTTTCTCAAGAACTGGAAATTGACAAAGCTACGTTTCTAAAACTATTTGCCAATCGCGGCCAAAGTAAGGTCATCAAAGATGAATTCAATAGAATTTGTCAATTTTATCGATTGGCTTTATTGATGCATAGCGATGGTGTGCTCCACGAACGAGAACAAGTAAAAATTAACGAATTAGGCATCAATATGGGATTGAATCCTTATGCCATGAAACGCGTGTTACACTTAATGAAAGCTTCTCCCAATCAAATGGTATCTGCAGAAGTATTGTTGGCTATTTTTAGCGAGCAACACAATTAATTTCCAAACTGCGATTCGTTTTCTTTGATGTAAGCAACAATTAAACTCACAACGTCTTCTTCACTTTCATTAGTAAAGAAAATTTCGTCCAAATCTTCCCAACCTGAAAGTACTTCTTCGTCTGCTTTCGCTATTAAGGCTTGGCGTTCATTTAAATCTGTAGTGTATTTTTTTGGAAAGATTTTAACCGCATTTGCAATAAGTTCGGCGGTTTTAGGTGCTTTAATTTCTTGATACGAGGTGATGATTTCTTCTACAAAATTTCCAGCTTCGGAATTAAAAAAGAGATGGAATCCACCTTCTCCCATAGCTCCTTCAAAAATATCGATGAATACAAAAACTTGTTCTTCATCGGTTAGTTCAGAAAAATCTTCAGTAGCTTCTTTCTTTTCCCAAATTAAGGTTCCGATGGCTTCTATAATGGCTACTTCGTCTTCAAGTTGTAATATGTTATTGATTTTACTCATAATTTTTAGGTTATAATTTATCTTGTAATGCTTTAATATCGTCTCGTAATTTTGCGGCTTGCATAAAGTCCAACTCTTTGGCCGCTTTTTCCATTTGTTTTCGGTATTCCCGTATTTTTTTCTCAATTTCAGGTTTAGAAAGGTATATACTTTCAGGCTCTGCTGCTTTTAGAGCTTCCTTTTCATAATATCCAGTTGAAACGGAATTACCACTTAAAGCACTGCCTAGACTTTTATTCAATGCTATAGGCTGTAAGTTATGTTCGGTATTGTATTTAATTTGTTTTTCGCGTCGATAAGTGGTTTCGTCAATGGTTTTTTGCATGGAAGCCGTAATTTTATCGGCATACATAATCGCTTTACCATTAATGTTTCGTGCTGCTCTTCCTACCGTTTGTGTCAGCGAGCGATGG
>DALYCS010000109.1:0-5657 GCA_031973615.1 Flavobacterium sp.
TTTTTGAACTTTTATGTTTCTTTTGAAACATGCTTTCCGCGGAGAAAGAGGGATTCGAACCCCCGGACCTGTTACAGTCAACAGTTTTCAAGACTGCCGCATTCGACCACTCTGCCATTTCTCCAATAGGTCGCGCACTCATTTGCTGATTGCGAGTGCAAATATAGGATGTTTTTTTATTTAAGCAAACCTTTTCAAAATAAAAAAGCAAAAAAAAGCAACATTTTTTTTAATGCTTTCTGTTCGAAATGATTAGCGCCGTGAAAATTAATAATTTACATATTCGGTGATCTCTAATCCATAACCAATCATCCCCACACGCTTGGTTTGCGCCGTGCTGTTCGATAGTAATCGAATCTTGCTAATGTCAATATCGTGTAAGATTTGAGCGCCAATTCCAAAATCTTTGCTATCCATTTTAATTTGAGGAGCTTTTAAAGTGCCTGATTCCTGCAAAGCTTTCAATTCTACCAATCGATCCAATAGTTCAATGGATTGTACTTCTTGATTGATGAAAATTATTGCCCCTTTTTCAGCAGCATTGATTTTACGGAACATATCGTCGAGCTTTTGATCGGCGTTATGGGTTAACGTTCCTAAAATATCATTGTTAATTTGTGTCGAATTGATTTTTGTCAGCACCGATTCTCCTGCGTTCCACGTTCCTTTGGTTAAAGCCAAATGTACCTGACGGTTGGTGGTTTGCAAGTAAGCACGCAAACGATAGGTGCCAAAACGGGTTTGGATTTCAAAGTCTTCTTTCTTTTGAATCAAGCTGTCGTGCTGCATGCGATAGGCTACCAATGCTTCTATAGAAACCAATTTCAAATCAAATTTCTTAGCCACTTCTACCAACTGGGGTAGGCGGGCCATGGTACCGTCTTCGTTCATGATTTCAACAATCACACCTGCTGGTTTGCATCCGGCCAATCGAGCAAAGTCAATAGCGGCTTCGGTATGTCCTGTTCGGCGTAATACACCACCTTGTTTGGCAATCAACGGAAAAATGTGTCCCGGACGCGCTAAATCAAATGGTTTGGTCGATGGATCAATTAAAGCTTGTATGGTTTTGGCTCTGTCGGCAGCCGAAATTCCCGTGCTTACCCCATGTCCTTTTAAATCAACCGAAACAGTAAAGGCTGTTTCCATATGATCGGTGTTGTTGCGCACCATAGCATGCAGATCAAGTTCTTTACAACGCGATTCGGTCAAAGGAGCGCAAATAAGCCCTCTTCCGTGTGTGGCCATGAAATTGATCATCTCGGGCGTTACTTTTTCGGCAGCGGCCAAGAAATCACCTTCATTTTCACGATCTTCATCGTCTACTACAATGATTACTTTTCCTTGACGGATGTCTTCTATCGCTTCTTCTATTGTATTTAACTGTATGTTGTGTGACATGGTAGGTTTAGTTGTTGTTGGTCTGGGTTATTTTTGAAACTAGTTTTTGAACGGGTGTGGTAAGCCAATCAAAATTCATCATGATACCAATATCATTCGTAGCTCTATAGGTTAAGAATATCGCTAAGGGTGTCATGAGTAGGGAAGCCATCCAAGCACCTAAAAAGGGAGAAATGGTTGCTTCTTGTGCTATTTTTTTTCCAAACGTATTGATGAAATGGAACGATATAAAAATCAACATCGCAAAAACTATGGGCAATCCTAAGCCCCCTTTACGGATAATAGCGCCTAAGGGTGCGCCAATAAAGAACATCAACAAACAAGAATAAGCCATTACAAATTTTTCATGGATGGCCAACCAATGCGAATTGATGTTTTTGGATTTGTATTCTAAATCTATTTTGGTGTTTTGGATGCTAAAGTCGGTGCTGTTGATGTTGTTTTTTGCCATCGCAATGATTTGAATGCGCTCACCTTTTGAAAATAAGGATAAAATATTTTTGGTAGCGTTTTCTTTTTTAGGTGCAGCAAGGGTATTCTCAACAGGCTTTCTATTGAGTAAGTTGTCGTTTCTTAGTGTTAAATTATCGGCAAAAGAAATCACATCTTTATTATAACTTTTTTGCAACGAATCTAAGGTGTAAGAGAGCTCAGAAACGGTTAACATCTTTTCTGATGTAATATCGCTTTGGTCCATTTCTCCTTGATTGAGTTGGGTCAAATTGATGGAAAGTATGTATTTTTTAAAACTACTTTTGGCAAAAGGTAATTTATTGCGCTCCTCATATTTTGTAGGTTGAATGTCTTCGTAGTAATAGCCGTCATACAATTCAAGTTCTAACGAGTTGGAATCTTCCTCACTGGTCAATAACCCTTTTTTTGCTTTGATGATGGTATTCGCACCCAGACCATAATTGGCGTTTTTTACGTGCATGGTAATGCCTTTTAAAAATTCACCATTATCCCCCGATTTTTTATCTACTTTTATATTTGAATTACCAATGGTGTTGAATTGCCCTTCTGTAATGGCCATCGCCGGTCTTTGTTGTAGGATGGTTTTTCGAAGGTTTATGAATTCTGGAATGAAATTATTCGCAAAAAAGAACGATACTAATGACATAATTCCAATTGTAATTGTCAACATTTTCATGGCGCGCTGTAGTGATATTCCTGATGACTTCATCGCAGCAAACTCATAGTTTTCTGCAAAGCTACCAAACGTCATAATGCCTGCCAATAAGATGGATAAAGGCAATACCAAAGGAACAATAGTAGGTGCGTAGAAAGAAAGAAATTTAACGATTGTCCACAGGTCTAAGTCTTTTCCTGCTAAATCGGTAATAAAGAGCCAAACCCCTTGTAAAATGAATATAAAAAATAAGATTACAAATACTGTGGTAAATGTAATCATATAGGATTTAATAATGTATTTGTCTAATAGTTTCACCCGATCGTTGTTAATCTAATTTATTGATGTAATAATTAGGGTATTTTGATTTGGTAAAGGTAAAATGATTTTTCGACAAAGGTTGATTTGTTTTAAAAGAATTAACAGTTAGTGTAGTTTTTGTTCCGTTTTTCCCTACTTCAATCACGGTGTAGATGTGTTTGGTTTGGGTGTCAATTCCAACCAATATTTCTTTACGATTGTCTTTGTTACTGTTAGGTGTTAATTTTACAAACTGAATTTTACGGCCTTTAACGTTTTGCGGAATATCCCAAGCATATTTGTAGCCATTATTGAAAAACGTCAACATCTTATTTGGAGTAATCGCTTTTTCATCGTTAGCATCATAATTTTCTTGGGTTACTTCTTCGTCTTCAGGAACAATGGTGAATACTTTTTTACCGTCAAAAATTTTGGTAACGCCCATGAAATTCAAATGATATAAATTGCCTTGCAAAGCTACATTGCCGTTACTTTCTTGATTGATGCGTTCTTTTGGGTTATTTAAGGCATATTTAAAGTCGATGACAATGTTATCATACGATTTTACTTTAGCTGAAACTTGGTCTAACAATTCTTTTGCTTTTTTGGCATCTTGAGCCTGTAGTGAAAATCCAATAAATGAGATCAAGAAAATACTAAACAGTTGTTTCATGATTTTTAATTTTGTTCATTATTTAAAAAGTGTTCTAAAGCCACAAGATCTGAAATCAATACAGAACGTGCTTTGCTTCCTTCAAATGGACCTACAATGCCGGCAGCTTCTAATTGATCGATCAAACGACCAGCTCGGTTGTACCCCAATTTAAGTTTTCTTTGAATTAAAGAAGCACTTCCTTGTTGTGCTGTAACAATAACTTCGGCAGCTTCTCTAAACAGCGAATCGCGTTCGGAGATGTCTATATCAAGTTTTATGCCATTATCTTCCCCAATGTATTCGGGCAATAGGTAGGCTTCAGGATACGCTTTTTGCGATCCGATAAAATCACAAATTTTATCTACTTCTGGAGTGTCTACAAAAGCACATTGCACCCGAACAATTTCATTTCCTTGCGTATATAATAAGTCACCACGACCAATTAACTGATCGGCTCCACCTGAATCTAAAATGGTTCGCGAATCAATTTTTGAGGTTACTCTAAAAGCAATTCGCGCTGGGAAATTGGCTTTGATCATACCTGTAATTACGTTCACAGAAGGGCGTTGTGTAGCAATGATCAAATGGATTCCAATAGCACGTGCCAATTGAGCTAAACGTGCAATAGGTGTTTCTACTTCTTTACCAGCGGTCATGATTAAGTCGGCAAACTCGTCTACTACCAATACGATATACGGTAAATAGCGGTGTCCGTTCTCGGGATTCAATTTGCGCAATTTGAATTTTTCGTTGTATTCTTTAATGTTTCGTACCATGGCATCTTTTAATAAAGAATAACGGTTGTCCATTTCAATACAAAGCGAATTTAAGGTATTGATTACCTTGGTGTTATCGGTAATAATCGCATCGCCACCATCGGGTAGTTTGGCCAAATAATGACGTTCAATTTTATTGAAAAGCGTCAATTCTACTTTCTTAGGATCCACCAACACAAATTTGACTTCGGCCGGGTGTTTTTTATAGAGTAGGGAAGTCAATACGGCATTTAATCCTACCGATTTACCTTGTCCCGTAGCTCCAGCCATCAATAAGTGAGGCATTTTAGCTAAATCTACTACAAAGGTTTCATTGGAAATGGTTTTACCTAATGCAATAGGCAATTCCATTTCGGCGGTCTGAAACTTAGGTGAAGAGATAACGCTCTTCATGGAAACCATCGTTGGATTGTTGTTGGGAACTTCAATACCAATGGTTCCTTTTCCTGGAATAGGAGCGATGATACGAATCCCTAGTGCCGAAAGCGAAAGGGCAATATCGTCCTCTAAATTTTTAATTTTTGAAATGCGGACCCCTGCATCAGGAACGATTTCGTATAATGTAACTGTTGGACCAACTGTAGCTTTGATTTGAGATATACCAATGCTGTAGTTTTTTAAGGTGTCAACAATTCTATTTTTATTTTCTTCTAACTCGGCTTGATTAATCGTAATGCCTCCAGAAGCATATTCTTTCAATAAATCGATGGGTGGAAATTGATAATGCGACAATTCTAATGTAGGATCAAACTCACCAAAATCTTGCACCAAGCGAGCGGCTAAATTTTCTTCTACCAATACTTCTTCTTCCACTTTTTCGATTACGAAAGCATCTTCATTTACAAATGGTTCGTTTGGAATACTGCGGTCTTCAATTGAAAAATGCGCAACTTCTGCGTTTTCTTCTTTGAGTTTAGGGTCCAAATGCAGTTCGGAAGCACTCGAAATAGTAGGTTTTAAAGCTTCTTTGTCGATTTCAAATGAATTGGGATAGGTTTTTAATTCAAAATTTCCCATTTCTTCCTCATCTTCCGTCAATAAAAAATCATCTTCCTTAGTTGGAATCGATACTATTGGCAGTTCGTCTTCAATTTTTTCTTCATCTTCTCTTGTGTGTGTGTCGGCAATTGGAGTTGGAGTTGCTTCGGCTACTAAATCGTCATTGAATGATTGAGTAGACTTTTCGAAAAAGGAGGTAAAGGTTTCTGGGGACACATTGACTTTAAAAACCAAAAAGATCAATACCCCAAATAGTAATAGTAATAATGTACCGGTTTTGCCAATATAATCTTGTATGAATAAATTCATTTCATAACCTACGACACCACCTAATTGCGGAACTATATCCCACATAAATCCAAAAAGGATCGATCCTACGATGATGATAAAAGCATCC
>DALYCS010000110.1:0-2142 GCA_031973615.1 Flavobacterium sp.
ACAGAAACAAATCCACAATTTTGTAAAGCAGCAGCCCCTTTTTTAAATATAACTTCAGTGTTCATCGCCCAGAGGCCACGACCGGGAGGCAAAAACTTCATATCAAAAATTAATTGATACATTGTTTTAGCACTTTTATTAGGACTGGTTATTTCCATCATCGGGATTATTATACCCGGCATGTTGAACATGACCATTGCTAAAATTAGTGTCAAAGAAAACAAACAACAGGCGTTGCGATTTGCTTTTGGAGCAGTTGTTGTCGTTTTTTTTCAAGCATTCTTAGGTACCTATTTTGCAAAATTTTTAGATGCTCATCCGGTCTTTAGTGATGGGATAAAAAAAATAGGAACTTTTATATTTATCGCATTAACGGTGGTTTTTACAATTTTGGGAATGCGTGCCCACAAACAAAAAACGCTAACGGTCCAACTTGAAAATAAAAAAAATCGTTTTTTATACGGAATGGCTTTGTCGGCTATCAATATGTTGGCCATTCCCTGGTATGCGTTTACCAGTTTAATGGTGGCTTCCAAAGAATGGTTCTATTACGACATCATTTCCATACTCTTGTTTTCTGTGGCCGCCGCTTTTGGAACGTACGTAGTATTTTATTGGTATGCAGTATTTTTTAAGAAAATCGAACATAAGTTGGCCTTCCTTGTAAAAAACATAAATTTTTTAATCGCTTTTCTTACCGGATTAGTCGCCATTTCATCCCTTTATAAAATGTATTTTCAATAATGGAACCTAGCGCTAATTCCGATTCTTTTTTTGAACGCGTATATGTTATTGTTCGTCAAATACCCTATGGCAGAGTAACTTCGTATGGTGCTATCGCAAAAGCATTGGGAACCGCTCGCTCAGCCCGAATGGTGGGTTGGGCCATGAATGCTTCTCATGGTTTGGAGGATGTGCCGGCGCACCGCGTTGTCAATCGAAAAGGCTTACTTACCGGAAAACACCATTTTGAAGGAACTAATTTAATGCAACAATTGTTAGAAAGCGAAGGCATAAAGATTCAAAACAATCAAATCGTGGATTTAGATAAGTATTATTGGGAACCAAAATAAGTAATGCATTTCAATGAGATGCCGAAAGTTACCTTCCTAAAATAACACAACTTTAAGAGATGATCTTTTTAATCTCATAAACTTCTTATTATCTTTGCAATCTAAAATCAGTCTGAATAAAAATGAAACTAGATAGAAAAGACATACTTACTGCCTTGGAAACGATTTCTGTAGCTGGAGAAGGTAAGAATATGGTGGAGAGTGGTGCCATACAAAATGTAATCACTTTTGGAGATGAGGTACTAGTAGATGTACTTTTAGCCACGCCTGCATTGCACATCAAAAAACGTGCGGAGGTAGATATCATCAAAGTCATTCACGAAAAAGTGTATGAAAAAGCAAAAGTAAAAGTAAATATCAAAGTGGAATCTCCCGAAAAAGCTGAAAATCCCAATCTAATCAAAGGGAAAGCAATTCCAGGAATTTCAAATATTATTGCGGTTGCCTCAGGAAAAGGAGGGGTAGGAAAATCTACGATAACGGCAAATTTAGCAGTTTCATTGGCTAAAATGGGATTTAAAGTTGGAGTATTGGATGCCGATATTTATGGGCCGTCTATGCCTATTATGTTTGATGTGGAAACGGCCAAACCCATTTCAATAGAAGTGGATGGAAAATCAAAGATGCAACCCATTTCAAGTTATGGGGTAGAATTGTTATCCATAGGATTTTTCACCAAACCCGATCAAGCCGTAATTTGGAGAGGTCCAATGGCTGCCAAAGCGTTAAACCAAATGATTTTTGATGCCAATTGGGGGGAACTGGATTTCCTGTTGATTGATTTACCACCAGGTACTGGCGATATTCATTTGTCGATCATGCAATCGTTGCCTATTACAGGTGCCGTAGTTGTCAGTACGCCACAAGCCGTTGCCTTGGCCGATGCAAAAAAAGGCGTATCCATGTTTTTATCCGATGCTGTAAAAGTTCCTGTTTTAGGAATTATCGAAAACATGGCCTATTTTACACCAGAAGAATTGCCTGAAAACAAATACTATATTTTTGGTAAAGAAGGCGCAAAAAATTTAGCGTCTGATTTGGTGTCGTAAATTTCAATTCCTTTGGGGAG
>DALYCS010000110.1:2152-5600 GCA_031973615.1 Flavobacterium sp.
TCGTAACGAAACATTACCACCAACAGAAGCTATCAAAATAACAACAATGGCAGGATGTTCTGCAGTAAAAAAATAAGGATCAATTAGCCAATTAATAGATTAAAAATTACAGATACATTGGTACATTGAAATTAATACATTAAAATATGACTACACTTGAGATCAAAGAAAATGTAGAAAAAGCATTGGAAGAAATCCGACCTTTTTTGAATTCCGATGGAGGCAATATTTCATTGGTAGAAATCATTGATGACAAACATGTTAAAGTGCGTTTGGAAGGTGCTTGTACAAGTTGTAGTTTCAGTATTAGTACGATGAAAGCTGGGGTAGAAACCACCATAAAAAAATATGTTCCTCAAATTGAAACCGTAGAAAATATTGCTTAAATTTATTTTCAGCCTTATTTTTATACTATGTAACTTAAGTTGCGCCAAACCCTAGTTTGATTTGTAACTTTACTACATTAACAGATACAAAATGATTGAAACAGATATACTAATTATTGGCGCCGGACCCACCGGTCTATTTACGGTTTTTGAAGCAGGATTGTTGCAATTGAAATGCCACATTATTGATGCACTTCCACAACCAGGAGGACAATTGGCTGAGCTATATCCCAAGAAGCCTATTTTTGATATTCCCGGATATCCAGAAGTATTGGCAGGGGATTTGGTAACCAACTTAATGGAACAAATCAAACAGTTTCAACCGGGTTTTACCTTAGCCGAAACGGCTGAAACCATCGATAAATTAGCCGATGGAACTTTTATTGTTACAACCAATAAAGGCACAAAACACCATGCAAAAGCAGTTGCTATAGCGGGCGGACTCGGTACTTTTGAGCCCAGAAAACCAACCCTTGAAAATATTTCTTTTTACGAAGAAAAAGGGGTTGAATATTTTGTTAAAGACCCAGAATTATTCCGCGACAAAGAAATCGTCATTGCCGGTGGCGGTGATTCGGCATTGGACTGGAGTATTTTTCTCTCTAATGTGGCAAAAAAAGTAACGCTGGTACACAGACGAAATGAATTCCGTGGCGCTTTAGATTCGGTAGAAAAAGTACAAGAATTGAAGAAAGAAGGCAAGATTACTCTAATTACGCCTGCAGAAGTTGTCGGAATCCAAGGGGAGCAACATGTTGAAAGTATTACCTTAGACAGAGAGGGTGTTTTGGAAGACTATAAAACCGATTACTTTATTCCACTATTTGGATTGACGCCGAAGTTAGGAGCTATTGCCAACTGGGGATTGGAAATCGAAAAAAATGCGATCAAAGTGAATAATGCGTTGGACTACCAAACCAATATTGACGGAATTTATGCCATAGGCGATGTTAACACCTATCCTGGGAAATTGAAATTGATATTGTGCGGATTTCACGAAGCCACTTTAATGTGTCAAAGTGTATACAACAGAATCAATCCGGGAAAACGGTACGTATTGAAATACACCACCGTTTCTGGTGTGGATGGTTTTGATGGCACCAGAAAAGAAGCTGAAAAAGCGGTTGTAAAATCGATCGATTAAATAAATTTATTTAGTTTTTGGTTACATGTTAAGCAAACTTGAAACTTGAAACTTGAAACTTGAAACCTGAAACCTGAAACTAAAAATGCCACAAGACGTTACTATATTCATCACCGACAGAAACGGAGTGCGACACGAAGTATTAGCCCCAACCGACATGAACATGAACATCATGGAGTTGATTCGTTCCTATGAATTAGCCGAAGAAGGAACCGTTGGTGTTTGTGGTGGAATGGCCATGTGTGCTTCCTGTCAGTGTTATATTTTAAACGATGTAGTTTCGTTGGAACGCAACCCAGATGAAGAAGCAATGCTTTGGGAAGCTTATCACGTAAAGGATAATTCTAGATTAGGTTGCCAAATTCCAATTACTGATGATTTAGAAGGATTGGAAATTGAAATAGCACCCGAACAATAAAAAAGCGAGAAGAAATTCTCGCTTTTTGTTTTATACTAATTCATGTTTGTGTTCCATTTGCGCTTCAATAGCGTTCCAAAGTCCGATTCTTTTTTCTAAAGCCATCATGGAAACTTCTTGTACTTCTTTCCATTTCTGTTCAGAATCACCTGCCAATTCCACAACCATCTGTAAGGCCATAGGACCATGCTCGTCGGCATCTAATTCAATGTGTCTTTCAAAATAATAAATCAGTTTCGACAAATCGGTTTCTGGAAAATTCTGTTGAAAATTGCGTAAGATTTCAGTAAACATATTCGGAATCAAATCTTCTCTCCCAAAGGTAAAGGCTGCGGCAATTTCATGTAGTTTCCCTTGTTCAATTACTCGAAATGTAAAATCCAAAAAGGCTTTCACATTTGGATGTAAATCACTTTGTTTAATCGATACAAATATGTTTTTTGTTTCTTCAACATTTTTTAAAAAGGCATTGATTTGCGTGGTTGAAGCGCCACATTGTGTCATGGCGTCAACATACATTTCAAAATGACTTTGACGCTTTCCATCAAGCGTTAAGTCGGTTTCCTCAGCAACAACTATTTCGTTGATTAAATAGCGAATTTCTGGATTTCCAATTGGCAACCAAGGAGTTGTTGTACAAGTCAATTTATTTTGCAATGCTTTTAATAAGGACATAAAATCCCAAACCGCATAAATATGGTTTTCTAAAAAACAATGCAAGTCGTCAATTGTTTTTACTTTGTTGTATAACGAATGTTGTAATAACTGGGCTTTTTGCTGTTGTATGGATTGATTGATTTGTTCAATTCTCATGGTTTAATTTTTTTGTAAAATTATAAAAGCTCCTCCAAACAGAGAAGCTTTTTATATCAATTTTATCTATTGTTTAATTACTTAAACGCAGGGAAACCAGTTACATCCATACCTGTAATTAACAAGTGAATGTCGTGTGTTCCTTCATAAGTTACAACCGATTCTAAATTCATCATGTGTCTCATGATAGAATATTCACCAGTAATTCCCATTCCGCCCAACATTTGACGGGCATCGCGTGCAATGGTTAATGCCATATCAACGTTGTTTCTTTTTGCCATCGAAATTTGAGCGGTAGTAGCTTTTCCTTCGTTGCGTAAAACACCTAATCTCCATGTTAACAATTGCGCTTTCGTGATTTCAGTAATCATTTCAGCTAATTTCTTTTGTTGTAATTGTGTCGCACCAATTGGTTTGTCAAACTGAATACGTTCTTTTGAATAACGTAAAGCAGTATCATAACAATCCATAGCAGCTCCAATAGCACCCCAAGCGATACCATATCGTGCCGAATCCAAACAACCTAGCGGCGCTCCTAATCCCGATTTGTTGGGTAATAAGTTTTCTTTTGGAACTTTTACGTTATCAAAAATAAGTTCTCCAGTAGCTGAAGCTCTTAATGACCATTTGTTATGTGTTTCTGGAGTAGTAAACCCTTCCATCCCTCTTTCTACAATTAATCCGTGA
>DALYCS010000111.1:0-1566 GCA_031973615.1 Flavobacterium sp.
AATTGGTGATGTAGTTCGAGGAGCGATGTTAGCACACAAAGCAGAAGAAGAAGGTGTTATGGTTGCCGAAATTTTAGCAGGACAAAAACCTCATATCGATTATAATTTAATTCCGGGTGTGGTTTACACTTGGCCAGAAGTGGCTGCTGTGGGTAAAACAGAAGAGCAATTAAAAGCAGATGGTGTAGCCTACAAAGCAGGAAGTTTTCCATTCAAAGCGTTAGGAAGAGCTAGAGCAGGAGGAGATACTGACGGATTTGTAAAAATCTTAGCCGACGCCAAAACAGATGAAGTCTTAGGGGTTCATATGATTGGTGCTCGTTGTGCTGACTTAATTGCAGAAGCGGTTACCGCAATGGAATTTAGAGCAAGTGCTGAAGATATCTCAAGAATGTCTCATGCACACCCAACATTTGCAGAAGCTATCAAAGAAGCTGCTTTAGCGGCAACAGAAAATAGAGCATTACACGTTTAATTAATTTTATTAAAATGAGAAAAACATTTTTATTAGCTGGGTTAAGTATTACATTATTGTTGCCAAGTTGTGCTTCAATAGTTTCTGGCAGCAAGCAAAATATTAATTTCAATTCTACTCCATCAGGTGCAACTGTATGGGTAGATGATGTTAATTTAGGAGTTACTCCAGTAATTGCACAATTGGAACGAATCAAGAAAAATCAAAAAGTTAAAATAGAGTTACAAGGGTATAAACCTTATGAATTAATTTTGAATAGAAAAACTAATGGTTGGATTTGGGGTAATATTCTTTTTGGGGGTATAATAGGTATTATTATCGATGCAAGTTCAGGTGCTATGTATCGTTTGACACCAGATCAAATTGAAGCGCAATTGGCTAACGGAGTTGTTATGAACAGAAAAAATGACACGTATATTGGAGTAGTTATGACTGCTGATGCAAATTGGGAAAAAATAGGTAATTTAGAGGTAAAATAATTGTAATTTAATTATTATTTCAAACAAAAAAACCAGCAAATGCTGGTTTTTTTGTTTGAATAAAGTAATTTAAACAATTAATCTTTAAACAATACTTTGTAAGAATTCCAATGTGCGTAGATTAAAAATAAATTGGCTCCCAATACAAAAATTGCTACCGGAACTTCTGAAACTTGGGTAACGGTATGGATTAAAAAGATGTTGATGGAAATAGGTAATAAAGCTAGTAAAGATACTTTCATAAATTTACCACTTAATAAACTAAGTCCTGCAATTAATTCAACAGCTTTTGCCAATGGTAATAGGTATTTTGATGCCATGACACCGGTCATAAACGTCAAAAGATTCCCTGTAGGGGCTTCTGCTTCAATTAAATTAAAGAAATACGTTACGGAAGCAAATACCATAAAAGCTCCAAGTAAAATTCGTACAATTAAAATTGCGATTCTCATAATTTGTTTGTTTTATTGGTTAATCTACCAAATATACGAATTTATTTGTTTTGAAAATTGTATTTTTGAGGTTTAAATTTGGGTAGATTGAGAACAACGATTACAAAAAATATTGCCGCTTTTCCGAACTTTACGAAGCAACTGCTGTTATGGGCCAACC
>DALYCS010000111.1:1576-4549 GCA_031973615.1 Flavobacterium sp.
AATTCAGCGAGGTGGTATTATTGGATTCCAATGCCCATCAGCAAAAGTATTCGAGTTATGATGTGGTTTTGGCGGTTGATGCTTTTACATCCATTCAAACCGATTATGAAAACGCATTTCAAGATTTATACCAATATCAAAATCAAACCAAAGATTGGTTGTTTGGGTATTTATCCTATGATTTAAAAAATGATACCGAAGCGTTATATTCCAATAATTTCGATGGTTTAGCATTCCCAGATTTGTTTTTCTTTCAACCTAAAAAATTGTTTTTGATCCAAGGTAATCAGGTTGAAATCCAATATTTAAGAATGTGTGATGATGAAATAGAAGTTGATTTCGAAGAAATTTTATCTATGGCATCCATTACCCATTACCCATCACCAATTACCATAAAACAACGCATCTCAAAAGAAAATTACTTGTTAAAAGCATCAAAAATGCTCGAACACATTCAGCGAGGTGACATTTATGAAGCAAATTTTTGCATGGAATTTTATGCCGAAAACGCTCAAATTGAACCTTTAGAAATGTATCATAAACTGAATACTATTTCGGAACCACCCTTTGCAGTATATTTCAAAAATAATTTCCAGTATTTGCTTTCTGCTTCACCCGAACGGTATTTGCGAAAAGAAGGAAATAAAGTCATCTCTCAACCCATAAAAGGTACGGCAAAAAGAAGTGAAGATTCGATTTTAGACGAACAATTAAAATCCGATTTAGCTCAAAACGAAAAAGAGCGTTCCGAAAACATCATGATTGTCGATTTGGTTCGTAATGATTTATCACATACAGCAACCAAAGGAAGTGTAGCGGTGGAAGAGCTTTGCGAAATTTATACGTTCAAACAAGTCCACCAAATGATCTCAACGGTAGTTTCAGAAGTGGATATTACTGCATCACCTGTAGAAATAATACGTACTACTTTTCCGATGGGAAGTATGACTGGAGCACCGAAGATTTCGGCGATGCAAATTATTGAAGCATTAGAAGAAACCAAACGCGGATTATACAGTGGAGCAGTGGGTTATTTTACTCCAACAGGCGATTTCGATTTTAATGTGGTGATTCGAAGTATTTTGTATAATGCTAAAAATAAGTATCTTTCTTTTTCTGTAGGAAGCGCTATTACATCTCAAGCTATTGCTGAACAAGAATATGAAGAATGTTTGTTGAAGGCAAAAGCCATGTTTGAGGTTTTAAGCTAAGAAAGAGCAATATGGGATTAGGGAAAAGTAAAAACTGTAGGTATGAAAAGTTATAGAGATTTAATAGTTTGGCAAAAATCTATGCATTGGGTTGCTTTAGTTTATTCTCTAACGTCAAAAATTCCTGAAAGTGAAAAGTTTGGATTAATTTCGCAAATAAGAAGAAGTTCGGTTTCTATTCCTTCAAATATAGCTGAAGGTTATGGCAGAAATTATAAAAAAGATTATTCAAGATTTTTGCAGATTTCAAGAGGCTCTTTGTTTGAATATCAAACTCAAATAGAAATGGCACTAAATTTAGGTTTTATTTCAAGCGAAGATTGTAAAGAAATCAATGAATTTTCAACTGAAATAGAAAAAATGCTAAATTCACTAATCAATAAATTATCAGAAAACTAATCCCTTTTCCCTTTTTACTAATTACTTTTGAGAATGCTTATAAAATTCCAAAATCATATCGAACAAAATTTTCCCCAACTAAAAGACAAGAAATTGCTTTTAGCGGTTAGTGGCGGAATTGATAGTATGGTTTTAGTTCATTTGTGTGCCCAACTCCACTTGAATTTTGAAGTTTTGCATTGCAATTTTATGTTAAGAGGTGCCGAAAGTGATGCAGAAACACAATTTATAGAATCATATTGCCATTCAAATGGTATTCCAATTCACACCAAGTATTTTGACACCAATACAATAGCAATCAACAACAAAGAATCTATTCAAATTACCGCTAGAAATCTTCGTTACCAATGGTTTCAAGAAATTATGTCACTTGGATTTGATTATGTATTAACGGCACACCATTTAGATGATTCGCTGGAAACCGTCTTGATTAATTTTTCAAGAGGAACTGGCTTAGAAGGATTAACGGGAATTCCGGCTCAAAATGGAAACATTATTCGTCCGCTATTACCTTTTTCCAGAGAAGAAATTGAACACTTTGCTGAAAAAAATCAAATTCAATGGCGAGAAGATTCGAGTAATGCATCCGATAAATATCTTCGAAATAAAATACGACATTCGATTATTCCTTTATTTAAAGAATTAAATGCTGGATTTACAGATTCGTTTCAAAATACTTTACTTCATTTACAACAAGCAGAAAGTTTGGTAAATGATGCGGCAAAATTAGTTTATGAAAAAGTGGTTATAGAAAAAGAAAATCAACTCGATTTTCATTTGAAACCATTGCTTGAATTCCAAAATTACCAAGCCTATTTGTTCCAATGGCTTAAACAATATGGTTTTACGGCTTGGAATGATATTTATGATTTGGTAGAAGCTCAATCGGGGAAACAAGTTTTTTCTCCTACACATGTGCTGTTAAAAGACCGTGAAAAATTAATTTTGTCGAAAAGAAAAGAAACGGCTACGGATGCTATTTTTTGCATCGAATCTAAAGAAAGTATAGTTAACATTCCCTTAAATATTTCATTCTGTAACGTAAGTTACCTTTCGGAATCCGATTCAAATTGTATATTTGTCGATGAAGATAAAATAACATTTCCCCTAATCCTTAGAAAATGGAAAACCGGCGATTATTTTTATCCTTCGGGTATGACAGGAAAAAAGAAACTCAGTAAATATTTCAAAGACGAAAAATATTCACTGTTGGAAAAAGAAAAGCAATGGTTGTTGTGTAGCGATGACCAAATCATTTGGGTAATAGGCAAGCGAGCAGATCAGCGGTTTTTAGCCCAATCAAACACATTGAAAACGATTCAAATAGCATTAAAATAATGAAGAAAATCACCTACATTTTATT
>DALYCS010000111.1:4580-5493 GCA_031973615.1 Flavobacterium sp.
GAAATGGAAGCTAGTATCGAAAATGAATGGCATATGTATTCGCAATACACGCCAGATGGTGGAGCACTTCCAACGGTTTTTACTTTTAAAAACACCAACGGCAATTATAGTGTAGTGGGTAAAACCAAAGAAAGTCCGTACAAAAAAGTATTCAATGATATTTTCGAGGTGGATGAGTATTATTTTTCCAAAACAGCTCAGTTCAAGCAACTTATAAAAGTGACCAATCCTAAACTAAAAGAAGTTAAAGTATTTGTAGAATATCAAGCCTGTAAAGAGCAATGTATTCAACAAGATAACACGTTTACTTTTCAATTACCGGAAATAAAATTAGAGGCATCAGCAGTAAGTAAAACTTCAATTGCAATGGTGGACGGCGCTACGCCAAATGACACCTTAGTTCAGTCCAAAGATTCTATAAAAACTGCGCAATCGTTGGTTACTAAAGATAACACGGATACAACAGAAAATGCACCAGCACCAGTAGAAGAAAAGAAAGGCCTTTGGTCTATTTTTCTGTTGGCATTTGTAGGAGGTTTTGCAGCATTATTAACCCCTTGTGTATTTCCAATGATTCCAATGACGGTTAGTTTTTTTACAAAACAAAGTAAAACTAAAGCTCAAGGAAAACGTAATGCCATTCTCTATGGAGTTTCAATCATTTTAATTTATGTAGTTTTAGGTTCATTGGTAACCGGAATATTTGGTGCCGATTCGTTAAATGCGTTGTCCACAAATGTTTGGTTTAATTTAATTTTCTTCGGACTTTTAGTATTCTTTGCAGCTTCATTTTTGGGTGCATTTGAAATTGTATTACCTAATTCTTGGGCTAATAAAGTCGATCAACAAGCTGATAGAGGCGGATTTGTAGGCATATTATTCATGGCATTAGCCTTAGCTATTGTATCGTTTT
>DALYCS010000112.1:0-5479 GCA_031973615.1 Flavobacterium sp.
ATATTTGGGTATCCTGTGTTTTATAGATTATTAATCTATAAAAATGTATTAATATTAAATTTTAAACTAAATAATTGTTGATATTTATTATTTGCATGAAAATATTTCATAATTTCAATTTTGTTACTACATTTGCACCGTTCATAAACATAATGATAGTTATCACGAAAGCTGGAGGGAATAGACCCGACGAAAGCTTAGCAACCTCCAGTTTTGGAAAGGTGCTACATTCTAACGCGTCATTGAGACGGTACAGATAACCTGAAAAATCTTCATTTTTCATGATAACTCGAACATTAATCAGTTATCAATCGTATGTCAAAGATTCAACAAGCCATTAAAGAAAGAATTTTAGTCCTTGACGGTGCCATGGGAACCATGTTGCAACGCAATAATTTCTCTGAAGAAGATTTTCGAGGCGATCGCTTCAAAGATTTTCCGCATCCACTAAAAGGGAACAACGATTTGCTTTCCATCACGCAACCCGAAGCTGTAAAACAGGTTCACAGATTGTATTTTCAAGCGGGTGCTGATATTGTAGAAACCAATACTTTTTCGGGAACTACGATTGGGATGACCGATTATCATCTGGAAGATTTGGTTTACGAATTGAACTTTCATTCGGCTAAAATTGCTCGTGAAGTAGCCAACGAATTTACTGACCGACCTCGATTTGTAGCCGGTTCCATAGGGCCAACCAATAGAACGGCTTCCATGTCGCCCGATGTAAACGATCCAGGATACCGTGCCGTGACTTTTGACGATTTACGTGTGGCCTACAAACAACAAGTAGAAGCCTTGATAGATGGCGGTTGCGATGTGTTGTTAGTCGAAACTATTTTTGATACCTTAAATGCAAAAGCGGCACTTTTCGCCATTGAAGAAGTAAAAGAAGAACGCAAAATAGATATACCAGTAATGGTTTCAGGAACAATAACTGATGCTTCTGGAAGAACACTTTCTGGTCAAACGGTGGAAGCTTTCCTTATTTCGATTTCACACATTCCGTTATTGAGTGTAGGATTCAATTGTGCTTTAGGAGCCGACCAATTGAAACCGTATTTGAAACGATTGGCCATGAATACCCAATTGAATATTTCGGCGCATCCCAATGCAGGTTTGCCCAATGCCTTTGGCCATTACGATCAAACTCCCGAAGAAATGCAAGCTTTGATTAGAGAATATTTACAAGATAATTTAATCAATATCATTGGTGGTTGTTGCGGAACTACACCCGATCATATAAAAGCTATTGCAGAGGTAGCTATGGAATTTAAACCAAGACAAATTTTAGAAACGATATAATGGCGCAAGCAAAATATTTAAAATTATCAGGTCTAGAACCTTTGATTGTAACACCCGATTCCAATTTTATCAATGTTGGTGAACGTACCAACGTAACCGGTTCTAGGAAATTCCTTCGATTGATTAAAGAAGAGCAATATGAAGCCGCTATAGAAATTGCTAGAAATCAAGTGGAAGGTGGTGCTCAAATCATCGATGTCAATATGGATGAAGGTATGTTGGACGGCGTTTATGCCATGACCAAATTCTTGAATTTGATAGCAGCCGAACCCGATATTTCTCGTGTTCCCGTTATGATCGATAGTTCGAAGTGGGAAATCATCGAAGCAGGATTGAAAGTAATTCAAGGAAAAGGAGTTGTGAATTCGATTTCGCTAAAAGAAGGTGAAGAAAAATTCATCGAATACGCCAAAAAAATCAAACGCTACGGTGCTGCTGTGATTGTGATGGCCTTTGACGAAAAAGGGCAGGCAGATACCTACGAACGACGTATTGAGATTTGTAAAAGAAGTTATGACGTATTAGTAGATCAAGTGGGTTTTCCCGCTCAAGATATTATTTTCGATCCAAATATTTTCCCCGTAGCCACCGGAATGGAAGATCATAAATTGAATGCCCTTGATTTTTTCCGTGCCACCAAATGGATTAGAGAAAATTTACCACATGCCCATATTTCGGGAGGTGTTAGTAATGTTTCGTTCTCTTTTAGAGGAAATGATAAAGTGCGTGAGGCAATGCACTCGGCATTTTTATACCATGCTATTCAAAACGGAATGACAATGGGCATCGTAAACCCTGAAATGTTGGAGATTTACGACGAAATTGATCCGGTATTGTTAGAACATGTAGAAGACGTTTTATTAAACAGACGCGAAGATGCCACCGAGCGTTTATTGGATTTAGCTGAAAGTTTCAAAGGCGACCCGAACGATAGCGAACAGGCGAAGCATTTCAAAGCTAACGAAAAAGCAATTGCCGAGTGGCGAAATGGATCGGTGCAAGAACGATTAACACATTCGTTGGTAAAAGGTATTGACGAATTTATAGAAATAGATGTAGAAGAGGCCAGACAAGCAACATCAAAACCTATCGAAGTCATTGAAATTAATTTAATGGCCGGAATGAATGTGGTAGGTGATTTGTTTGGTAGCGGAAAAATGTTCTTGCCTCAAGTTGTAAAATCGGCACGTGTGATGAAAAAAGCAGTGGCGTATTTATTGCCATACATTGAAGCAGCTAAAGATGGCTCTACCTCATCAAGTGCTGGTAAAGTCTTGATGGCGACTGTAAAAGGGGATGTTCACGATATAGGTAAAAACATTGTTTCGGTAGTTTTAGCCTGTAACAATTATGAAATCATTGATTTGGGTGTCATGGTGTCGCCAGAAAAAATCATTGCTGCAGCTGTGGAACATAATGTCGATATCATCGGTTTAAGTGGTTTGATCACTCCGTCTTTGGACGAAATGGTGTATTTAGCTAAAGAATTGGACAAACTGAATGTTCAAATTCCAATCATGATTGGTGGTGCTACTACCTCGCGTGCGCATACTGCAGTAAAAATCGCACCTCAATACAAAGCAACAGTAATCCATGTGAATGATGCCTCTCGAGCGGTTACGGTAGCTGGAAATTTGTTGAATACGGAAACCAAAGAGAAATATACATTGGATATCCGAACTGAATATGATGCCTTGCGTGAAGGTTATTTGAATCGCAGTCGAGATAAAAACTTCTTGACGATTGAACAAGCCAGAGCCAATAAATTGCAATTGGATTGGAGTACCTACGCTCCAATACAACCGAATTTCTTAGGCACAAAAACGGTTGAGGTTGCTATTGCCGATTTAGTAGATTACATCGATTGGACGCCCTTTTTTAATTCGTGGGAATTGTACGGAAAATATCCAGCCCTACTCACTGATGAAGTGATTGGTGAGCAAGCGACTTCCTTGTTTGCCGATGCACAAAAAATGCTTACACAACTTATAGATGAAAATTGGTTGACTGCCAAAGGTATTTTAGGAATTTTCCCAGCGAATACGATAAACGATGACGACATTCAGCTAACTACTGATAACGGGCAACCCATCTCTTTTTTAACCCTTCGTCAACAAACTCAAAAAACGGCTGGAGCTCCAAATATCGCTCTGGCTGATTTTATTGCCCCTAAAGACAGTGGTGTACAAGATTATATGGGTTGTTTTTGTGTTACTACTGGTTTTGGAGTAGAAGAAAAAGCTCAAGCATTTGAACATAACTTAGACGATTATAATTCGATTTTAATCAAAGCATTGGGCGATCGTTTGGCTGAAGCTTTTGCCGAATACTTGCATGAAAAAGTCCGAAAAGAAATATGGGGCTATGCATCCGATGAACAGTTATCGAATCAAGAATTGATTGCAGAAAATTATAAAGGAATCCGACCAGCACCGGGTTATCCTGCGTGTCCCGACCATTTAGAAAAAGCCACATTGTGGCATTTATTAGATGTAGAAAACGCAATAGGAGTGAAGCTTACAGAAAGTATGGCCATGTGGCCTGCCTCATCCGTTTCGGGCTATTATTTTGCGCATCCCGAAAGTAAGTATTTTGGGTTGGGTAAAATTAAAAAAGATCAAATCGAAGATTACGCCAAAAGAAGAAATATTAGTTTGGAACAAGCCGAAAAGTGGTTAGCTCCTAATAGTGCAGATTAAAAACAGCTGTCAGTTCTCGGTTATCAGTTTTCAGTTATTTTGGAAACAGTTAACAGTTAACGGACAACAGACAACTAAAAAACATGAAAGTAACAGAACATATACAAAATGCCAACGGAAAACCGTTGTTCTCCTTCGAAATATTACCGCCTTTAAAGGGACAAAATATTCAATCTATTTTTGATAGTATCGATCCCTTAATGGAATTCAATCCGCCGTTTATAGATGTCACCTATCATCGTGAAGAATATGAGTTCAAGGAATTGGAAAACGGTTTGTTACAAAAGAAAATTGTCAAAAAACGCCCAGGTACAGTTGGAATTTGTGCTGGAATACAAAATAAGTATAACGTAGACGCTATCCCTCATATTTTATGTGGAGGTTTTACTAAAGAAGATACCGAAAATCTATTAATCGATTTGGATTTTTTAGGAATTGATAATGTAGTAGCTCTTCGAGGCGATGCTGTAAAAAGTGAAATTTATTTTAAGCCTGAAAAAGAAGGACATGCTTTTGCCTCCGAATTGGTGTCTCAAATTCATAATTTGAATCACGGCATTTATTTGGATGCTGATCTACAAAACTCTTCTTCAACCGATTTTTGCATCGGAGTAGCGGGGTATCCAGAAAAGCATATGGAAGCGCCGAGTTTGGATAGTGATATTCATTTTTTAAAGCAAAAAATAAAAAATGGTGCAGATTACATCATCACACAAATGTTTTTTGACAATCAAAAGTTTTTCGACTTTGTGGCCAAATGTAGAGCGGCAGGAATTACAGTGCCTATCATCCCGGGATTGAAGCCTATAGCTACAAAAAAGCAATTGAATTTAATTCCCCATCGATTCAGTATTGAGCTTCCCGATGCCTTAATAATGGAAGTGGTAAAAGCCAAAGATAACGACGCGGTGAAGCAAATAGGAATAGAGTGGTGTATCCAACAAAGTAAAGAATTGGTTGCCGCCGGGATACCGGTGTTGCATTATTATTCTATGGGTAAAGCTGAAAATGTTAAAGCAATTGCTACTACTATTTTTTAGCCGTTTTTTCTCTAAATATTTGCTCTAAATTTTTGTTTTTTGATGCAATTTGAAGCGTTTTTAACCCTTTGTTTTGGGCAAAATCAAACACATCACTTCGTCTGTCGGTTACAGTAGAAAATGTGAGTTCCCATAAGGCATCGTGCGTGTTGATTGCCTTAATTAAATCGGGTAAAACGGCAAAATCTGCTTGTGCTACCGCTTTGTCAAATTCTACTTCAAGAATTTGTTCGGTAGCATCAGTTACCAAGTTGTTGAGTTTTTTATCGGTTACAATTTTTCCTTTATCAATGATAATGACGCGATCACAAATAGCTTCAACCTCCTGCATGATATGCGTGGAAAGCATCACTGTTTTCGATTTCCCAATTTTTTTAATCAACTCGCGAATCTCAACCAATTGATTGGGATCAAGTCCAGATGTTGGTTCATCCA
>DALYCS010000113.1:0-5410 GCA_031973615.1 Flavobacterium sp.
TTCGGTACTCGGATAAACAGGTTGCATAGCCGACCGTAAACTTGCTTTGTGTTCTTCAAGTAATTCCATTTCGGGATGTGCCATATTGTAAACAGCCCCAAATTGCGTTACTTTCCCAAAAATAACATAAGGAATATTGATTTTGATGCTATCGCGAATCCATTTCTGACCTTGAAACCAAACCAATTCCATTTGCCCGGTATCGTCCATAAATGTAGCTACCAATCGCGATTTTCCTTTGCCTTGTTCTATAGTTTTTACATGTACTATTTTTCCGATAATTTGTACTTCAGAATTATTGTTATGTAGTTCGTTGATTTTATAATACCGGGTTCGGTCGATATACCGATTCGGAAATAAGTTAAGTAAATCGCTATATTTATGAATGCCCAACTCTTTACGTAATAAATCACCACGTTGGGGTCCAACGCCTTTGAGATATTCAATGGGAGTTTCAAGCAAATTCATTTATAGTTTTTTGTCTTTATTCTTGATTAGCGAAGATACTAGATAATTTGTTAATTCAGAAATAGAAGATTCGGAAATTGATTATATTCGTAGTTCATAAAAAACCCAATCATGTTTCGTTTTTTTGCTTTTATTTTCTTTTCAACTATTCTATTTGCACAGCAAACTAAGCAAGTCGACTTTATGAAATGTTCGGCAATTTTGTATCCAGCTGTAGCTACTAAATCTATTAGCGGAACAATTACGTATGATTTTAAAGTGAATCAAACCATTGATACTATAAAAATTGATGCTAAAAACATGGAGTTTTCAAATGTGATGATTAATGATACATTGGTGAAATTTAAAAATTCTGGAAAATCATTAGATCTGTTTGAAGGCTTTAAAAAAGGGAATAATACCCTAACTTTTAGTTATGCTGCTGTTCCTAAACAAACACTTTATTTTACAGGAGAAGGAGAGAATCTTCAAATTTGGACGCAAGGCCAAGGCAAATACACAAGCCATTGGTTGCCGAGTTTTGACGATGTAAATGAGAAAGTAATTTTCGGGATTACTATTAACTATTATGTTGATATGGATAAATTTGAATTTAATCCTATCGCATTATCTAATGGTAAATTAAATTTTGAGAAAAAAACTATAAGATGGAGTAGAGGCGTTAACGATATAACAAGACATTATCAAATGCAAAAACCGATGTCTTCTTATTTAGTTATGCTTGCGTTTGGAAAATTTGGGATGCAAGAAGTCAAAAGTAAATCAGGAACGCCTTTAGAATTCTATATAGATAAAAATGATTATTCAAAATTAGAACCCACGTATCGCTATTCTAAAGAACTGTTTGATTATTTGGAAGGTGAAATAGGAGTAAAGTATCCTTGGGGTATTTACCGTCAGATTCCCGTTCGCGATTTTTTATATGCAGGCATGGAAAATACAACTTCAACTATTTTTTCGCAAGATTTTGTGGTAGATTCCATAGGCTTTAACGATCGCAATTACGTGAATGTCAATGCACACGAGTTAGCACACCAATGGTTTGGTGATTTGATTACAGCACAATCTGGAAAACACCATTGGTTGCAAGAAGGTTTTGCTACTTATTATGCTTTACTTGCCGAACGGCAATTGTTTGGTGACGATTATTTTTACGAAGCCTTAAACGATTATGCCGAACAATTGTATCGAGCATCAAAAAACGATACCATTCCAGTATTGAATGAAAAAGCAAGTTCTTTGACTTTTTATAAAAAAGGGGCGTGGGCATTGCATGTGTTACGAGAAGATATTGGGGGTAAAAAATTTCAATTAGCAGTAAAAAAGTATCTTAAGAAATACCAATACAAAAGCGTTGATACCGATGATTTTTTAAGTATTGTTCAACAGGTTTCGGGATATGATGTAGCAAAATTCAAACAGCAGTGGCTCGAAACAGCTGGTTTTAATCGCAATTTAGCACAGCAATACCTCAATAAAAATCAGTTTATTCGTGATTTTAATATGTTGCAAAATAACAGACATTCATTAGTAGAATTGACGAACATCATGCAGTCGGATGCCTATTATCCGATCAAACAATATATCATTTATAAAATACAACAACTGCCCTTTGATGAACGAAAAGTATTGTTGGAAGCTGCTTTGGCAACACAAAACATTCAAGTTCGACAAGCTGTAGCAGAAACACTAAAGGTCATTCCTCTCGATTTCAAAAATTCCTTTGAAGGATTACTATTAGATAATTCCTATGTTACCAATGAAATAGCTCTTACTAATTTATGCGCTAACTTTCCTGAAGAGCGTCTGCGTTATTTAGAGCAGACTAAGACAATCATTGGAAACAACGATAAAAGTTTTAGAATGACTTGGCTGGCTTTAGCCTATAACACAATTGGGTTTTCAGAAAAGGAACGACAAGAATTTGTAAATGAATTGCAATATTATGCCTCCGAAGCTTTTGAAAGTTCAATACGGCAAAACGCATTGGAAGTACTTTTGCAATTGCAGCCCAACGATGATCAAGTGATTACATTACTTTTTAAAGCCACTACACATTATAAGTGGCAATTTACTTTGTTTGCCCGAAATAAGGTGCGTGAATTATTAAAAGATTCAGCCTATAGAAAAAAAGTGGAAGAACTGTCAGCAACTTCTGAAGTTCTAATGAGGGATCTTTTTAATAAGTATCTGAAGGAGTAATCTGAAAAACTTAGAAAACCCTCTTTAGTTCTTCTTTTAAATAGGAAATGGCAATTGAACTTGGTGCCTCGATTTCTGTCAATTCGATCATAATCGCTTCTCTTAATTTAGCGGCATCTACCACATCTTCTCGAAGTGCATTTTTACGAATCAATTGAATGGTACTGTTTTTAGCCTTTAAGATAATATCCCAACTTGCTGCCGTCAAATAAATTTGTTGGGTTAAATTGTGCTCATATTCAGTTTGAATGTGGTGTGTGAGTAGCGTAGCATAATCGTCTTTGCTAGTTCCTGTGGGGGCCACACGAAGCATTAGTTGACTCGGGTTGATGCGTTCTAATAACAATACGATACGTTCATAGGCTTGCAAACGAATTGGCAATCCTTGTTTTTGGTTTTCGCGTAACAATTCAAATTTACGTTTGCTTTCTTCGCTCATGTAAAATTTTTGCATCATTACAAAGGCAACGCCACCAGTAATCAATGCGGGTAATGTATACGCTGCTATTTCTAAAATTTTATCGTCAAAAGTCATGGTGCAGTATTTAATTGTAACGCAAATTACGTGTAAAAAAATTAAATTACAAATTAGAATTGGAGTTGTTTGTATTCTCTATGGAATGGTTGATAACTTCTTTTGTAATAACCCCATTCATAATGTATTTTTGTAAAGTAGATAAAAGTAAGCACCCACTATGAAAGAAATGCAGCGGTATATCAGCCAATTAAACGAAGCCCAACAAGCCCCTGTTTTGCAAAAAGACGGCCCCATGATTGTTATTGCTGGTGCCGGTTCTGGAAAAACGCGTGTATTGACGGTTCGTATTGCTAATTTGATGAGTCAGGGTGTAGATGCCTTTAATATACTGGCTTTGACATTTACCAACAAGGCGGCACGGGAAATGAAAAAGCGTATTGCGGATATTGTTGGTACGAATGAAGCAAAAAATTTATGGATGGGAACCTTTCACTCGGTATTTGCCAAGATATTGCGAAGCGAAGCGGATAAGTTAGGGTATCCCTCCAATTTTACGATTTATGATTCGCAAGATTCATTGCGTTGCCTAGGAGGTATCATTAAGGAAATGCAACTGGATAAAGACATTTACAAACCCAAACAAATTTTAGGACGCATTTCTTCCTATAAAAATTCCCTGATTACTGTAAAAGCCTATTTCAACAATCCTGAATTGCAAGAAGCTGACGCTATGAGTAAAAAACCGCGTATGGGTGAAATCTATCAGAATTATGTAGAGCGCTGTTTCAAATCGGGTGCGATGGATTTTGATGATTTGTTATTAAAAACTAATGAATTGTTGAATTTGTTCCCTGATGTGTTGGCTAAATACCAAGACCGTTTTAGGTATATATTAGTTGATGAGTACCAAGATACCAATCATTCACAATATTTGATTGTTCGAGCCTTATCCGATCGTTTTCAAAACATTTGCGTAGTGGGTGATGATGCCCAAAGTATTTATGCGTTTCGAGGAGCTAACATTAATAATATTTTAAATTTTCAGAAGGATTATGCCAACGTACAATTGTATCGTTTAGAGCAAAATTATCGATCGTCAAAAAATATCGTAGAGGCTGCTAATAATGTCATCGATAAGAACAAAACGAAATTGGATAAAATTGTTTGGACCTCTAATGCTGAAGGACCAAAAATTAAAGTCCACCGCAGTTTAACAGATGGCGAGGAAGGGCGTTTTGTAGCGGCTACGATCTTTGAACAAAAGATGCAAAACCAAATGCTTAATGGTCAATTTGCAATATTGTATCGTACGAATGCACAATCGCGTGCCATGGAAGATGCCTTGCGCAAACGAGATATTCCTTACCGGATTTATGGTGGCTTATCCTTTTATCAAAGAAAAGAAATTAAAGATGTTTTGGCCTATTTACGTTTGGTAATCAATCCGAAAGATGAAGAAGCACTCGTGCGAGTAATTAATTATCCGGCTAGAGGAATAGGGGATACCACGGTCGAAAAATTAACTGTTGCAGCTAATCATTACAAGCGTTCTATTTTTGAAGTAATGGAACATATTGATAAAATTGATTTGAAACTGAATTCTGGCACAAAGAATAAGTTAACCGACTTTGTAACCATGATCAAAAGCTTCCAAATTATCAATGAAAATCAAGACGCTTTTTTCTTGACTGATCACGTAACCAAAAAAACAGGTTTGGTTCAAGAATTGAAAAAAGATGGAACACCAGAAGGAATAGCTAAAATTGAAAACATTGAGGAATTACTAAACGGTATTAAAGATTTTACAGAAGGTCAAAAAGAAATTGATGGCGCTCGAGGTTCGTTGGCCGAATTTTTAGAAGACGTTGCCTTAGCTACCGACTTAGATAAAGACACGGGTGATGATGATCGGGTAGCTTTAATGACGATTCACTTAGCGAAAGGACTTGAGTTTCCCCATGTTTTTATTGTAGGCTTGGAAGAAGATTTGTTTCCTAGTGCCATGAGTTTAAATACGAGAAGCGAATTAGAAGAAGAACGCCGTTTGTTTTATGTTGCTCTAACACGTGCCGAACATCAAGCGTATTTGACCTATGCGCAATCACGTTACCGTTGGGGCAAATTAGTGGATAGCGAGCCTTCGCGTTTTATTGAAGAAATCAACGACGAATATTTAGAATATTTGAATCCGGTTGATTCGGGTTACCGCTACAAACCGGTTATGGATATTGATGTTTTTGGTGATATTGATAAAACCAAATT
>DALYCS010000114.1:0-5350 GCA_031973615.1 Flavobacterium sp.
CTGATTTTTTATAAGCTAAATTACGTCCTATTCCCATATACGGTTTGCCTAATTTTGCCCAAGAAAAATATTGGGTTGTCGTAAGTAAGGCGTCGAAACGAATAATTTTATTGAGGAATGAATTTTTAACTTTTTCATAAGCGCCATAGCCTAATACAATGGTTTTCTCTTTGGTAAATTGACTTGATATTTGCAACAACCAATCGGATGAAACCGGATAGCAATTGGCGTTTGTAAAGACGAGATATTCGTTTTTTGCAGCTTTAATTCCTAATGTTAAAGCAAATTTTTTATTACCCCAGAAAGCTTCATTGTTTTCCACTTTGACAAGTTTTACATTCGCATATTCCTTTTCGTAGCTTTCAAAAAGGGCTAATGTTTCATCGCTTGAAGCATCGTCTATTAATACAATTTCATAGTCGGGATAATTTTGCGATACGATGTTGGGAAAATATCGTTTGATATTTTCCTCTTCATTTTTGGCGCAAATAATGATGGAAATGGGGAGTCTTTTGGGCGTAATTTCTTGTTTTTTAGCAAATGAAAATTTACCAAAAATGAAGACATAATACACAAGTTGTAGCAGAGTAATTCCTATAAAAACAAGTAATAAAATGAACAGCATAGATTAATATGTATCGGTTTTCTTAATATTCGACAAAGGTAAATAATAAAACGAAATTGGGCAATTAAATAATATTCACTTCAGCTTCGATGGCGATTCCAAATTCGGATAAAATGGTTTGCTGAATAGTACGAGAAAGCGCCACAATTTCAGCGCCAGTAGCTGTTCCATAATTAACCAATACCAAGGCTTGGTTTTTATGTACACCAGCATCACCGAATCGTTTCCCTTTAAATCCAGCCTGTTCTATCAGCCAGCCAGCAGGTACTTTTACACTGTTTTCCGAAACCACATAATGCGGCATGTCAGGGTGTATTTTTTTTGCCTTTTCATAGGTCTCTTTGGTAATTATTGGGTTTTTAAAGAAACTTCCACTGTTTCCCAATTCTTTGGGGTCGGGTAGTTTGCTTTGTCGAATGGCAATTACAGCGTTACTGACATCTTTTAAAGATGGGTTTTGTATGTTTTGTTTTTCTAATTCGGTTTCAATAGCGCCATAGTTGATGGATACAACATGATTCTTTTTGGTTAATTTGAAGCTCACCGCAGTAATAATGTATTGCTCTTTTAATTCATTTTTGAAAACACTTTCACGGTAGTCAAATTTACATTGTGCATTGGTAAACGTTTCAATTTGTAATGTTTTTCTATTGAGTGCTTCGCAAGAAAACATTGTATCTTTGATTTCGACACCATAAGCACCAATATTTTGAATGGGAGTAGTGCCCACGTTTCCAGGTATTAGCGACAGGTTTTCGATACCGCCAAAGCCTTGATCAATACACCACAATACAAACTCGTGCCAGTTTTCACCCGCTTGTGCTTTTACAACTACAAAGTCCTCATTTTCTTCAATGATTTCTTTACCTTTTAAATCTACATGAACGACTAATTTTTGAATGTCTTGGGTAAGCAACATATTACTTCCTCCCCCCAAAATAAAAAGGTCTTTTCTAGCAGCAACGACTTCAATTAAGTTGTCAATAGTATGAATCGATATGAATTCTTTGGCTTTGGCATCTATTCCAAAAGTATTGTAGTTTTTTAACGATTGATTCTGTATGATGTTCATGTGATGATGATAAACGTTGAATTATAGTGCTTTTCTCAATTCTGCTTCGCTGACAAATTCATTTTTTTTGAAGGTCTCTTTGCCATTTTTGTATACTAGTACAACCGGTAAACCTTGATAGCCTAATGCATTGAATAATGATTTGTTTTTGTCGGCATCAATGCGGTGAATGATCACTTTGTCAGCTAATTCGCTATTCATTTTTTCGAGATAAGGTGCCATTTTTTTACAGGGTGCACACCATTCTGCATAAAAATCAATAACGACTATTTTATCTGAGAATAATAATTTTGAATAGGCCTCTTTTGTCATTCCTTTCCAGGTTGCGTTTGCCGCAGGATGAGCTTTACTCCAGGCTAAATATCCACCATCTAATTCAATTACTTCGCGAAACCCCATAGTGTTTAATTTGGCTGCCGCTTTTTTACTTCTACCGCCACCAAGACAGTAGACAAGGACTGGTTTGTTTTTGTCTAATGCGGCAACTTGCGTATCAAAATCACTACTATTCCAATCAATGTTTTGGGCATTATTGATGTACCCTTCAGTATATTCCCCTGGAGTTCTGACATCAATCAGTTGCGCCTCTGGGTTTTTTTCTAAGGCAGATTTGAATTCGGTTACTGCAACACTTTTAAAATTTTGACTGTTTGTGCAACTGGCAGTAAATAAAAGGATAAGTAATGTGCTATAATTTAAAAATGCTTTCATAAGGAAAAAATTTTATAGGTTTTATGGGTTTGTTTGATTATTTCTTCTGTTCGTTCGGGATGGGTATCGGAAATAAAAATTTGTCCGAAAACATCGTCGTTTACCATGTTTATGATTTGTTGCACTCTGAAGGCGTCCAATTTGTCAAAAATATCATCAAATAATAAAATAGGCAAGGTGTTGCTTTGATTTTTTACAAATTCAAATTGTGCCAGTTTTAATGCGATTAAAAACGACTTTTGTTGGCCTTGTGATCCAAATTTTTTTATAGGGAATCCATCAATTTCAAAAACCAAATCGTCTTTGTGAATGCCGGCACTTGTATAGTGGATCATTCTGTCCTTTGGTAGGGTATCGGATAATAGATGTGCTAAATCTTTATCAAATAATTGACTTTCATAATGCAATGCTATTTTTTCGTTCCCACCTGAAATAGTGGCATGGTGTTTTTCAAAAATAGGCACAAATTCGGTTAAAAATTGTTTTCTTTTTTCAAAAATTAGTTGTCCCGAATGACTCAATTGCTCGTTGTAAATCGATAAATTATCGGCATCAAAAGTTTGATTCAAGGCAAAATATTTGAGTAATGCGTTGCGTTGCGTTAATGTTTTTTGATACTGAATCAATACCTGCAAATAGTTGGCGTCCAAAGTAGCAATAACACTGTCGATAAACTTTCGACGCGTTTCACTGCCTTCAACAATTAGATCTGCATCGGAGGGCGAAATAATTACTAAAGGAATGAAACCAATATGTTCGGAAAGCTTTTCATATACTTTTCCATTGCGCTTGATTGTTTTTTTCTGACCTTTTTTTAAGCTACAAACAATTTTTTCTTCCTTGTTGTTTTTTTCAAGTAAGGCATCAATTACAAAAAATTCTTCTCCGTGTTTGATGTTTTGTACGGCCAAAGGATTGAAATAACTTTTTCCGTATGCTAAATGATAAATGGCGTCCAATATGTTGGTTTTACCCACTCCATTTTTGCCCACAAAACAATTAATTTTAGCCTCAAAATCAAATTCTATTTGGGCTAAATTTTTGTAGTTTAAAAGCGATAATTGTTTTAAAAACACTATATTGGTTCTTTAATTGAAGGCTAAAAATAAGATATTTTACAAAAGTATATCGAATTTGTTAAAAATATCTACAAAAATGGTTTTTAATTTTAATAAAAATTATATTTTTGCACCTCATTAAATTTAATATAAATGGCAACATATAACAAAAGAGGATACAAAGCACCAAAACCAGAGGACGCTAAAGTTGAAAATGATTTTGAAGAAGTAATTGATGTTAGCGATAGTACAACCGCTGAAGTATTCAATACATTAGATGCAACTGCTTCTAGAACGGAAGATTGGGTGGCTAAAAATCAAAAATTGATTTTAACGGTTGTTGGAGTAATTGCTTTGGCAACTTTAGGATATGTTTTATATACCAAATTTATTGTTGAGCCTAAAGAAGAAAAAGCGACTAACGAAATTTTTCAATCGCAACAATATTTCCAACAGGCTGTTGATGCAACTACGAAACCAGATTCTTTATATAATCTAGCACTTAAAGGTGGTGAAGGTAAATTGGGATTTGTTGGAATTGCTGAAGAATATGAGGGGACAGATGCTGGAAATTTAGCCAATTATTATGCAGGTATTTCGTATTTAAATACTGGAGATTATAAAAATGCAATCGCTTATTTGGAAAAATTCAAATCTGAAGATGCGGTATTAAAACCATTAGCAATTGGTGCTATTGGTGATGCGTTATCAGAAACTAACAAAGTTGACGATGCAATTGCTCACTACAAAAAAGCAGCTGAAGCTTCAGAAAATGATTTTACTACGCCTCGTTTCATGTTTAAAGCCGCACAATTATTAGTGGCGTCTGGAAAAAAAGCGGAAGCAAATGCATTGTTTGTTACAATTAAAGAGAAATATGAAACTTCTAAAGAAGGTATGAATATTGATGCTTATATTGCGATGACCGAATAAGTATGGCAACAGAAAATAAAAATTTATCCAATTACGATAAAAACACAATCCCAAACGCGAAAGATTTTCGGTTTGGGATTGTTGTTTCAGAATGGAATGAACAAATTACAGAAGGTTTGTTTCAAGGTGCCTATTCGACGTTAATTGACTGTGGGGCCTTGCCAGAGAACATCATCAGATGGAATGTGCCAGGAAGTTTCGAATTGATTTTTGGAGCAAGACAAATGCATGAAAAATTAGACGTAGATGCTGTAATTGTTATGGGGTGTGTGATTAAAGGTGAAACCATGCACTTTGAATTTGTTTGCGAAGGTGTAACACAAGGCATGAAAGATTTGAATTTGTTGTATGATGTGCCCACGATTTTTTGTGTTTTAACCGATAATACTCTGCAACAATCCATTGATAGAAGTGGTGGTAAGCACGGAAATAAAGGAATTGA
Organism: Flavobacterium sp.; assembly: GCA_031973615.1. GTDB lineage: Bacteria > Bacteroidota > Bacteroidia > Flavobacteriales > Flavobacteriaceae > Flavobacterium. The sequence goes on from DALYCS010000114.1 coordinate 4,842, forward strand.
AGCTGCTGTGGCGGCACTTAAGATGATCGAATTGAATTCGAAATTGAACAACTAATATTTTTTGAAAACCATACTAGGATTCACAGCAGCCCATTTTATAGGGAATCGCTGTGATTTTTTTTATTTAGCCTTATTTTGTTACTAACTTTTCTCTTTTTCCAATTTTATCGGCGTAAAAACCAGCATAAAATTTCATAAATTTGTAGCATAACCTATTTAAACGATTCAAATTAATGTCGGGAATTATTCAATTATTACCGGATCACGTAGCCAATCAAATTGCGGCAGGAGAAGTGGTGCAACGCCCAGCCTCTGTTGTTAAGGAATTGTTGGAAAATGCTGTTGACGCCAAAGCGTCAGACATTAAGTTGATTGTTAAAGAAGCGGGCAAAACGCTGGTACAAGTGATCGATAATGGATTAGGGATGAATGCTACCGACGCCCGTTTGTGTTTTGAAAGACATGCCACATCTAAAATTCGACAAGCCGAAGATTTATTTGATTTACAT
>DALYCS010000115.1:0-5329 GCA_031973615.1 Flavobacterium sp.
AGAAATCAACGACGAATATTTAGAATATTTGAATCCGGTTGATTCGGGTTACCGTTATAAACCAGTAATGGATATTGATGTTTTTGGTGATATCGATAAATCAAAATTGCGTTTGGCAAAACCAACCGCCGGAACACCACCTAAGAGCCCTTTAACATCAGAAGGCGGAATAAATATTTCAAATATTAGAAGGCTAAAACCTGTTTCGAGTAATGCAGGAAGTTCTAATGCATCCGATTCTAATTTAGCTGTAGGGAATATTGTTATGCACGAACGTTTTGGGAAAGGACAGATTGTAAGTATGGAAGGTATTGGCGCCGATGTTTCAAGTATATTTTGTTAACTTGAAACTTGAAACAAAATTAATATGGCAGAATTCATAAAAATATACGAAGACAAACCCAGCGAAGCGGCTATTAAAAAGGTAGTTGATGTGTTGAAAAATGGCGGGTTAGTGATTTATCCAACGGATACCGTTTATGGATTAGGTTGTGATATTACTAATTCTCGGGCCCTTGAAAAGTTAGCAAAAATAAAAGGGATTAAATTAGAAAAAGCAAATTTCTCTTTTGTGTGCTCTAGTTTGAGTAATCTTTCCGACTATGTAAAGCAAATTGATACCGCTACTTTTAAAATATTAAAACGCGCTTTACCAGGACCATATACGTTTATTTTACCCGGTAATAATGATTTGCCAAAAGAATTTAGAAAGAAAAAAACGGTTGGTATTCGTGTTCCTAATAACAATATTGCCATACAAATTGTAGAAATGTTAGGGAATCCAATTGTTTCGACTTCCATTCATGATGAAGACGATTTTGTTGAATATGCTACCGATCCCGAATTAATTTTTGAAAAGTGGCAACATAAAGTTGAGGTTGTTATCGATGGCGGATATGGTGATAATTTAGCGTCAACCATAATTGATTTGACCGGCCACGAACCCGAAGTCATTCGCGAAGGCAAAGGAAGTTTGGATATATTATAAATAAAAAAAACGCTCTCAAATGAAAGCGTTTTTTTATGTCATGGAATGCACTTATTTTTTCTCTAAGTTTTTCATTTCTTTTTCTAACATGTCATAAAATTGATCAATTTTTGGCATGATAATAATACGAGTTCTTCTGTTTTTCGCTCTGTTAGCTGGCGTATCATTAGCCACTAAAGGAATATAAGAACTTCTACCGGCCGGAATCAATTGTTTCGGACTAACACCTAAATCATTTTGTAATACTCTAACTATTGAAGTAGCACGTTTTACTGAAAGATCCCAGTTGTCTAATAATACCGCATTTTTGATTGGTAAATTATCGGTGTGGCTTTCTACCATACATTCAAAATCAGGTTTGCTATTGATTACTTTAGCTACTTTAGCTAATACTGCTTTAGCTTTATCACCTACCTCGTAGCTTCCTGATTTGAATAATAAATTATCAGCTATAGATATCATTACTACTCCTTTTTCAACATTGATATTGATATCTGGATCATCAATACCAACTTCGCGTTTTAAACTAGTAACTAAAGCCAATGTTACACTGTCTTTACGTGTCAATGCATCCTGTAAACGGTTGATTTTTAAATCTTTTTCTTTTAAACTTTCTAAAGACTTCTCTAGATTTTGAGAATTTTGAGCCGTTAATACTGTCAACTCTTTAGAACTGCTGATTAATTCGGTATTATTTTGTTTTAAATAATCTACTTGATTTGTTAATGCTTCTTTTTCAGTTAAACAAACATTAAGTTTAATAGTAGCTGTATTTAGTAATTCTTGTATTTCTTTGTTTTTTGTTTCCAATAGCGCAAATTTCTTCTTAGAAACACAAGAAGTTAAGGAAATTGAAGCCAAAGTGATGATTAACAGTACTTTTTTCATAAGATATATAATTTTTACAAAGTTATAAAGAAGTTTAAAGAAATAAAAATATTATGCATAAACTCTTGTTAAAATAATTCAGCAAATTTCTTGCCGTTTTTTAAAAAATAAGAAGCAACAATACTTGAAACCTTATAATAACTCTTTTTTTGAAGCGAATTTCTCTTATGATAATACGTTTTTGCCATTTTATAAAAAGCAAAATGGGCATGAATGATGGCCAAACAATGTTTGAATTTGCCTTTAAAAATAAATTGAACCCCAGCTAATCCGTCTAAGACTAAGCGAATGAAAAGTATCGGGAGTAGTCGGTTTTTCGGAAGATTCTTCGTTAGCATTAATAATGAATTTCTAAAATTCAAATACGTTTTCATCGGATTGCCTTCGTTTAATGTAGCACCTCCCACATGATACACTATAGATTTTGGGGTGTATTTAGCGCAGTACCCAGCATTGAATGCTCTCCAACACAAATCTATTTCCTCTTGATGCGCAAAGAAAGAGTCGTCAAACCCTTTTAATTTTCGGTATACTTCTTTTCTAATAAAAAAACACGCTCCTGTTGCCCAAAAGATTGTTATTTCATCATCATATTGTTGTACGTCTTCTTCTATCGTGTCAAAAATTCTGCCCCGACAATAAGGATATCCAAATTTATCAATAAATCCACCTGCTGCTCCAGCATATTCAAAATGTGTTTTCTTTTTATAATCGAGTAGTTTGGGTTGGATTATGGCTACATCAGATTGATTTTCAAATAAATCAAGTACAGGAGAAAGCCAATTTTCGGTCACTTCAATATCCGAATTTACAAGGGCATAATATTCTTCTTCTACAAATTGTAACGCTTCATTGTAGCCCCTTGCAAACCCAAAATTACCTGAATTCTGAATAATTTTAACCGTTGGGAATTGGGTTTTAATTACTTCAATTGATGAATCGGTAGAGGCATTGTCAGCTACATAAATTTCGGCTTCTTTTGAATAAGAAAGTATAGAAGGTAAAAACTGCTCGAGCAATTTGGCTCCATTCCAATTTAATATGACTACTGCTATTTTTTTCAAGTGGTTTTTTGTTTCAGTTTTAATTTGTTTCAAGTTATATGACTTTTAAAATAACTTTAGCATTCATTTTTGATATGCTGGTAATTCTTTTAAAAATACATATTTCTCATTCTCGAAATCCATTTGACAAAAATAATGATTTAGTCCATTGGTTACCATTAAATATTTGGCTTTCAAAACTAAATTATAACGGGCAATCTGATCAAATGTATTTTGAGAAATTGGAACTTCTGGCGCTTTGCACTCAATCAATAGAAAAATTTCTCCATTAGGTTGAAAAACAACAATATCATATCGTTTACTTAAATTATTAATTTTGATAACTTTTTCAATATTAATGTATGATTTTGGATATTTATTGTCTTGGATTAAATATTGTAGCGTGTTTTGGCGTACCCATTCTTCTGGTGTTAGAAGAATAAATTTTTTTCTAATTTCATCGAAGATAGCTACTTTATTTTCACTATTTTTGAACCGAAAGGAATACGTTGGAAAATTCAGATTTTGCATGCTTCAAATTTAATTAAATTATACAAACTGCCAACTATTTACGGAACTCTGAATACGAAATTATGGATGAAGTAATTCAAATTACGAAAGACATTAAAGCAGGTCATATCAAACCCATTTATTTTTTAATGGGTGAAGAGCCTTATTATATTGATAAATTGACCGATTTCATTGAGCAAAACGTTTTGCAAGAGCACGAACGCGATTTCAATCAATCCATATTATATGGCCGCGATGTTACTATTGAAGAGGTAATTGGAAGTGCAAAGCGCTTTCCTATGATGGCCGATCGTCAAGTAGTTGTTGTTCGAGAAGCTCAAGAATTATCGAGAACAATAGATAAATTAGAAGCCTACGCAGAAAATCCACAACCTACAACCGTTTTGGTGTTTGCTTACAAGTACAAAACCTTGGATAAGCGAAAAAAAATCACAAAATTATTAGATAAAGTTGGGGTGGTTTATGAAAGTAAAAAACTGTACGAAAATCAAGTTGGCGAATGGATCAAAAGGGTTTTGGCGGGTCAAGGGTATACTATCGAACCAAAGGCGGTAGCAATTTTGGTAGAATTCTTAGGAACTGATTTATCTAAAATCAACAATGAATTAGAAAAATTAAAAATCATTTTGCCAAAAGGTCATACGTTCACACCCTTAGATATTGAGGAAAATATAGGCTTTAGTAAAGATTTTAATAATTTTGAATTGCGCAAAGCAATTGGTGAAAAAAATCAAGTCAAAGCATACCAAATTATTGATTATTTTGCTCAAAATCCCAAAGATAATCCCTTGGTGGTTACTACAGGTTTGGTGTTTGGCTTTTTTTCGCAATTGTTGCAATATCACGGACTCAAAGATAAATCACAAATGAATGCGGCCAAAGTGTTAAAAGTTAATCCGTATTTCGTTAAGGATTATGAGGTAGCGTTTCGAAATTATCCCATGAAGAAAGTAAGTGCGATCGTTGCTGCACTTAGAACAATCGATGTAAAAAGCAAAGGGGTAGGAGCTGCCTCTACTTCGCAGCATGATTTATTAAAGGAACTTTTGATCACAATTTTTAATTGAATACGATTCAATAAAAGTGATAAAATTTGTAACTTCGCCACCCTTACAAATGTAATTTAATATCAAATGAGTATGTCAATGAATAAGAATACAGTATTAGCTTGGGCTACCTTTATCATGGTGCTGATGGGCTTGATTTTAATTGGATTGGGTATTTATCGCTATGCCGATGTTGCGGGTTGGGGATTTGCTTCTGTTGGAGTTGGATTCTTAGCAAACGCATGGGTATTTAATGCCTTAAAAGGAAGAGTATAATATTAATTAGAATTACGAATTTCGTAAATCATAACAACAAAAATCATATTACTATGTCAGATGATAAGAAAGTAATTTTCTCAATGCAAAAATTGAGTAAAAGTTATCCAGGTGCCGATAAACAAGTTTTAAAAAATATCTATTTGAGTTTTTTTTACGGAGCTAAAATTGGTATTTTGGGACTTAATGGTTCTGGAAAATCTTCCTTGCTTAAAATTATTGCAGGCGTTGATAAAAATTTTCAAGGCGATGTGGTTTTTCAACCGGGTTACACCGTGGGTTATTTAGAACAAGAACCGCAATTAGACGAAACAAAAACGGTTATTGATATTGTGCGTGAAGGTGCTGCTGAAACATTTGAATTATTAGCCGAATTCAATAAAATTAATGACGATTTTGGTTTGCCTGAAGTATATGAGAATCCTGAAAAAATGGAAAAACTTATGGATCGTCAAGCGGAATTACAAGACAAAATTGATGCTTGTGGTGCTTGGGAAATTGATACTAAGTTAGAAATTGCCATGGATGCACTTCGTACGCCAGATCCTGAAACACCT
>DALYCS010000116.1:0-5237 GCA_031973615.1 Flavobacterium sp.
TTTGGCCTACATGAACTATATTGGCGATTCCTATCCTGCCTTTTTTGATCAAGCCTGTAAAGACCACTTATACTCTGTAATATTTGTGCTCCCGCCATGGAAAGAAATCTATATTAGCGATGCCGAGCGCTATGAAAACTATGAACAGGCGGTATTAATTCGTGAGCATTTAATGGAAACCTATGAAAAGTATGGGTATTCGATCGTTGAAGTACCAAAAGATACCGTAGAAAATCGGGTTGATTTTATCATAAATCATCTTTCCAAATAAAACTTTTCGTACTTTAGTATTTCTAAATGCCTCTAACACATGTCTGACCCCTTACAGCTCCTTCAAAAATACTGGAAACACGATAATTTTAGAACACCTCAAGAAGCCATCATTCAATCAGTTCTCGATGGTAAGGACACTTTTGCTTTGTTACCAACTGGTGGCGGAAAATCGGTTTGCTTTCAAATACCTGCACTTGTTTTAGATGGAATTTGTTTGGTGGTTTCCCCTTTAGTGGCACTTATGAAAGACCAAGTGCAAAATTTACAACAGAAAAACATCAAAGCCATTGCCTTAACGGGTGGCACTTCACAAGACGAAGTCATCGATATTTTAGACAATTGTCAATTTGGGAATTATAAATTTTTATACCTGTCGCCAGAACGACTCCAACACGATTGGATCGTTGAACGATTAAAACAACTGTCCATCAATCTGATTGCTATTGATGAAGCACATTGTGTGAGCCAATGGGGCCATGATTTTAGACCCGCTTATTTAAAAATAGCTGCCTTAAAAACTTCCTTTCCAAAAACACCTTTTTTAGCGCTCACAGCTACAGCCACAAAACGCGTACAAGACGATATTTGCCAACATTTAGCACTACATAATCCTGCCTTTTTTACCAAATCTTTTGCCCGAGAAAATTTGGCCTATCATATTATATTTACCGAAGATAAGAATTATAAAATCCAACAAATTCTTTTAAAGAATCCACAACCTTCTATTATTTATGTGCGCAATCGGAAATCGTGTATTGAAACAGCACAATACCTGAATCAATTAGGATTTAAAAGCACTTATTATCATGGTGGCCTTCCCCACAAAGAGAAGGAAAAAAATATGAAATTATGGCTCAACAACGAAGCGCAAGTCATTGTGGCTACCAATGCCTTTGGTATGGGTATCGACAAACCAGACGTTAAAACAGTGATCCATATTCAGCTGCCTGAAAATATTGAAAACTATTATCAAGAAGTCGGTAGAGCGGGAAGAAATGGCCAAAAAGCTTTTGGAATAGTAATTACCAATACCACCGAAATAGAATGGGCCAAAAAACAATTTCTAGCAACATTGCCTGATAAAAAATTTGTCAGAGATGTATATGTAAAATTGAACAATTACTTTCAAATTGCCTACGGAGAGGGGTTTAATGAAAGTTATGCCTTTAATTTGAACCAATTTTGCGTACAGTACCAATTCCCAACACTCAAAACGTTTGCGAGTTTACAATTTTTGGACCGCCAAGGGGTACTCACATTTCAAAGTGAATCTTCCGAAAAAATGAGTCTACAATTTATTATTTCGAGTAAAGAAGTACTGCGTTATTGTAGTTTACATCCACAAGATGAACCAATCATTACCACAATTCTAAGAACCTATTCCGGAATTTTTGATGTTGAAACGGCTGTAAATCCAACACTAATTGCAAAAAAAGCAAATTGTTCAGAAGCTTTGATTGAGAAAGTCATCCACCAACTGGCCGCAAGCAACTGTATACTTTTGCATGCCAAAAACAACGACAGTACCATCACTTTTAATGAAGCTAGGGAAGACGATTTAACCATTAATAGAATCGCGAAATTTTTAACACACCAAAACCAACTCAAACAAGACCAATTTCAAAGCGTTTTGCACTACATTACAGATACAAGTCAATGTAAAAACAAGCTACTTTTAGCCTATTTTGAAGAAGAGATTACAGAGGATTGCGGCATTTGCTCATTTTGCTTGACCCCAAAAAAAAATGATCCAGAAGAAACCACCGCTTTAATTGTACGTCTGCTAGAAAAAACCCCTTTGACTTCTAGAGAAATTGAAGAAAAGCTGCAAATTTCGACGGAAGCCATTATCTTTGCCCTACAATTATTATTGGAACAAGATAAAGTTGCGATCAATTCGTACAATCAATATTATAAACCGCATGGAAAAACTTAGAATCGTATTCATGGGAACTCCCGATTTTGCTGTTGGCATTTTGGATACTATTTACAACAGCAATTACGAAATTGCAGGCGTAATTACCGCACCTGACAAACCTGCAGGTCGTGGACAAAAGCTAAGCATTAGTGCGGTTAAAGAATATGCTATTGCAAAAAAATTACATTTACTACAACCCACAAATTTAAAAGCGACGGAATTTTTATCGGAATTGAAAGCTTTGAACGCTAATTTATTTATTGTAGTTGCATTTCGAATGCTTCCAGAAGCCGTATGGAAAATGCCAAAACTCGGTACTTTTAATTTACACGCTTCTTTGCTCCCAGCATACCGTGGGGCAGCCCCTATCAATTGGGCCATCATTAATGGAGAAACCCAAACGGGCGTAACTACTTTTTATATCGATGATAAAATTGATACGGGAGCCATGATCCTACGAAAAGAAATTGGCATAGGTGCACAGGAATCAGCTGGGGAATTACACGACCGGCTTATGCATTTAGGAAGTGAAGCTGTGATTGAGACACTGGCCTTAATTGAAAACCAAAAAGTAGTTACTACAATTCAAGATGAAAATCCCAAGGTTAAAACAGCCTACAAATTAAATAAAGACAACTGTAAAATCGATTGGACCCAACCCGGAAAAACCATCAATAATTTGATTCGCGGATTATCTCCCTATCCTGCCGCTTGGACATATATTAAGGATGGTGATCAAGAATGGAATGTTAAGCTCTATGAAGCTACGTTTGAAACCACTACAACTGTTAAGCCTATTGGGACAATATACACTACTAAAAAAGAAATTATTATTACTACAAAGGACGGTTTGCTTAAAGTGACGCAACTTCAATTCCCGGGTAAGAAAAAAATGTTAGCCCACGAATTGTTGAATGGCCACATTTTTTCGGCGGACGCAATAGCGCTCTAGACCTTATAAACACTAGAAAAAATAGCAAAAAACAACTAGGTTATTAACATTTAACCTATTTTATCAACATTTTAGGCAAAATTTGAGCAGAATACTTGCGTAGCTCAGTTATACCACTAAATTTGCTATCAAATAATTAAGTTTAACCAATTATAAATAACTTTATCATGAACAAATCAGAATTAATCGATGCAATGGCAGCTTCTGCTGGTATTACAAAAGCAGCTGCTAAATTAGCTTTAGAATCATTTTTAAGCAATGTTGAAGGAACTTTAAACAAAGGTGGAAGAGTTTCTTTAGTAGGTTTCGGATCTTGGTCAGTTTCTAAAAGAGCTGCTAGAGATGGAAGAAATCCTCAAACAGGAAAAACTATCAAAATTGCTGCTAAAAATGTAGTAAAATTCAAAGCTGGTGCTGAATTAGACGGAGCAGTAAACAAAAAATAATTTTTTTGATTATAACAGCAAAAGTCCCGATCTATCGGGACTTTTTTTTTAGCGTATTTGAGTTTCTCATGTTATTTTGATAACTTTATGACTTAATTCTTTAGCTTATGAAATCGATCACACTACAAAAAGGGCAGTTATTGATTGCTGAACCCTCACTTCTAGGCGATTTTTCATTTAACCGTTCGGTGATCTTACTCACCGAGCATAATGCTATAGAAGGTTCCATCGGTTTTATCCTAAACAAACCGCTTGATTATTCCATTCATGATTTGATAGACGATATCGATGCTTCGTTTGAAATTTACAATGGGGGGCCTGTAGAACAGGATAATTTATATTTCATCCATACCATTCCTGCAATTATTCCCAACAGTATCGAAATTTCGAATGGCATCTATTGGGGTGGTGATTTTGAAGTAACCAAACAATTGATTAATAACAAGAAGATTTCAAAAGAAAATATTCGTTTCTTTTTAGGCTATACTGGCTGGGGAGTTGATCAACTAGAGGCCGAATTACAAGAAAAGGCTTGGATTGTAACAGAAAATACACTCAAAGACCAATTGCTATCCAAATCAAGCCATCAATTTTGGAAAGAAAAAATTACAGAACAAGGGGGCGATTATATTTTGTTTTCTAATGCTCCCGAAAACCCAGCTCTTAACTAAGATTTAAACTCTTATTCAATTGTTCTAATACTTCTATAGCAAAATCGAGAGTATAGGTTTTCTTTCGATATTGCGTAATGGGTTGAATTCCGGTGATGGTATTTGTTAAGAACAATTCATCGGCTTTTTGTAAATCAAAAGGAGAAATAACAGCTTCCTTTACTTCATATCCTTCCATTTTTGAAAGTAAGGCAAGGACTTGTTTGCGCATAATACCATTAATACATCCTTGAGAAATGGGAGGGGTACTGATAACATTCCCAATTTTCATAAAAATATTATTTTGCAAAGCTTCTACAATATTTTTTTCTTCGTTGAGCACCAAACAATTATCATAACCATTCTCTTTTGCAAAAACAGCCCCCACCACATGCAAGAGCTTATTGTTGGTTTTCAATGTTGATAACAAATGTGTTGTAACATGAAAATCTTTGTATAATTCAACTTCGTACTTATCCTTTTCTATGGTATAACTCACTTTTTCTATTGGCATCGCAGTTACAACAAAAGCCACTTCATTAGATACAGGAGCATAAAAACCACCGTCCGTTCTATATACCGAAAAACGCACGCGAAACGCGGCAGAGGCAGGAAGTGCATTGATCAATTGGAGTATTTGCGCTTCAACATATTCCATAGTAAAAAGCATCGGAATTTCCATGCGACAAATTCGCATAGTAGCCATAAGTCTAAAATAATGGTCTTCTAGAAACAACACTTGATTGTTGACCACTTTGATTGTTTCAAAAACGGCATCACCTACTAAAAATCCTCGATTGGATTCTACAAAGACCGCACTATTTTCCTGAATAGATCCGTTAAAATTTACCATAAAAAAATCCCGATTAAATCGGGACAAATATACTTCTTTAAAATGAATTTTAAACAGAACCTAAGACATGTTTTAGATCGGAAATTTGGTTTTCCCAAAGCAATTTTGACTCTTCTATCTCGTCTTCATGGGCAAAATCGGTAAT
>DALYCS010000117.1:0-5183 GCA_031973615.1 Flavobacterium sp.
AATTCATCGGTGTAATACGGATGGTTATCAATCGTGAATAATACGTCTTTAATTTGCGCTAAAACTACATAAGGTGTGAGTAAAAAAACAAAAAAAAGCAAACGAGTAATTCTCATAGTAAAGTGCATTTGGTTTGTAATCGACAAAAATAACAATTCATTAGTATTCCACAACATTTATCCCCGAGTATTAACAGAAAATTCTCCAAAATAGTTACTTTTGCAAAAATTTATCACACATGAGTTTTATTGAAGAAATAGGAAGAAGACGAACTTTTGGAATTATATCACATCCCGATGCCGGAAAAACTACACTTACAGAAAAATTACTACTTTTTGGCGGAGCAATTCAGGAAGCCGGTGCGGTAAAAAGCAACAAGATAAAAAAAGGTGCAACTTCTGATTTTATGGAGATTGAGCGTCAAAGAGGAATTTCGGTGGCAACATCGGTTTTGGCCTTTTTGTATAAAGATAAAAAAATCAATATACTAGATACACCTGGGCACAAAGATTTTGCCGAAGACACCTTTAGAACTTTAACTGCAGTGGATAGTGTTATTGTCGTTATCGACGTAGCTAAAGGGGTGGAAGAGCAAACCGAAAAATTAGTGGAAGTGTGTCGTATGCGCAACATACCCATGATCGTTTTCATCAACAAATTGGACCGTGAAGGTAAAGATGCTTTTGATTTGATGGATGAAGTAGAGCAAAAATTAAAGCTTCGAGTAACACCATTAAGTTTCCCAATTGGAATGGGTTATGATTTCAAAGGAATTTACAACATTTGGGAGAAAAACATCAATTTATTTGAGGGCGACAGTCGCAAAAACATTGAAGAAACCATTGCTTTCAATGATATTAGCAATCCAGAACTTGAAAAAATAATTGGCGAAAAACCAGCGAATAAATTGCGTGAAGAATTAGAATTAATTGAAGAAGTATATCCTGCTTTTTCCATTAAAGACTATTTAAGTGGCGATTTACAACCTGTGTTTTTTGGATCTGCATTAAATAATTTTGGCGTGCGCGAATTGTTGGATTGTTTTATTGAAATTGCCCCAACACCGCGTCCAAAAGAATCCGATACCCGAATAGTAAAACCCGAAGAGGAAAAATTAAGCGGCTTTGTTTTTAAAATTCATGCCAATATGGATCCCAAACACAGAGACCGTTTGGCTTTTGTGAAGATCGTTTCGGGTACTTTTGAAAAAAACAAACCCTATTTGCATGTGCGACAAGGAAAAAACATGAAATTCTCGAGTCCGAATGCTTTTTTTGCTGAGAAAAAAGAGATTGTAGATATTTCTTATCCTGGTGATATTGTGGGATTGCACGATACCGGAAATTTTAAAATTGGGGATACCTTAACCGAAGGAGAAAAAATGAATTTTCAAGGGATTCCAAGTTTTTCACCTGAACATTTTAGATACATTAATAATGCCGACCCACTAAAAGCGAAACAATTAGAAAAAGGCGTAGATCAATTAATGGACGAAGGAGTTGCACAGTTATTCACTTTAGAAATGAACGGTAGAAAAGTAATTGGTACCGTTGGTGCTTTACAATACGAAGTTATTCAATACCGATTGGAGCACGAATACGGCGCTAAATGTACCTACGAAACTTTTCCAGCTTATAAAGCATGTTGGGTAAAACCGCAAGATCCAAAAAATGAAGAATTTTCAGAATTTAAACGAGTAAAACAAAAATTCTTAGGTCATGATAAATACGGACAATTGGTGTTCTTAGCCGATAGCGATTTCTCTATCCAAATGACCCAACAGAAATATCCAACAGTAGAATTATTTTTTACTTCGGATTACAGAAAGAAATAAAAAAAAGACCTGAAAAAAATCAGGTCTTTTTTTTATTTGAGTCTTCTTTGCTCTCTAGCCAATAAGGTGTTTTTTAACAGCATGGCGATGGTCATAGGGCCTACTCCTCCAGGAACCGGCGTGATAAAGGATGCCTTTTTAGAAACATTTTCAAAATCAACATCACCTACAATTCGGTATCCTTTTTCTGCAGTTTCGTCTTCTACACGAGTAATTCCTACGTCGATTACCACCACATCATCTTTCACCATTTCAGCTTTCAAGAAATTAGGAACACCTAATGCAGATATAATGATATCGGCTTGTGAAGTTATTTGATTGATATTTTTAGAATGACTGTGTGTTACGGTTACAGTAGAATTTCCTGGAAACCCTTTTCTTCCCATTAAAATTCCCATAGGACGACCTACAATGTGACTTCTTCCTATAACTACCGTATGTTTTCCATCGGTAGGCACATTATATCGCTCAAGCAATTCTAGTATTCCAAAAGGTGTTGCCGGAATAAAAGTAGACATATCTAACGCCATTTTACCAAAATTTTCGGGATGGAATCCGTCAACGTCTTTACTTGGATCTATGGCCTCAATAATTTTTTGCGTATCGATCTGTTTGGGTAATGGCAACTGAACAATGAATCCATCAACAGCATCATTTTCATTTAACTCTTGGATCTTTTTTAACAGCTCTATTTCAGTAGTTGTGCTGGGTAATTTGATAAGTGTTGATTCAAATCCCACGCGTTCGCACGATTTTACTTTACTCCCCACATAGGTCAAACTAGCACCATCATTACCTACAATAATTGCAGCTAAATGCGGTACTTTTTCGCCTTTTGCTTTCATTTGAGCTACTTCAGCAGCAATTTCATTTTTAATATCTTCCGATACTTTTTTTCCGTCTAATAGTTGCATTGTTTAATTATTTCAGGTTTATTGTTCTAGGATGTATAGTTGTGTGGTTCCTAAAACAAATAGTTAGTATTCAAAAAATAAGGTTTATTACATCAACACTTGAAATCACAAACCTTACTTATATTTACATTTTTGGCATACCGCCTTTCATGGCGCCCATAGCTTTCATTAAATTTTTTCCGCCACCACCTTGCATCATCTTCATCATTTTACTCATTTGGTCAAACTGTTTCATCAATTGGTTGACTTCTTCAATTTTTCTTCCTGAGCCTTTTGCAATTCTAGTTTTGCGTTTTACATCTAGCAATGAAGGTTTGCTTCGTTCTGCAGGGGTCATGGAATGAATAATTGCTTCAATATGTTTGAATGCATCGTCTTCAATTTCTACATCTTTTAATGCTTTTCCAGCTCCAGGAATCATCCCAACAAGGTCTTTCATGTTCCCCATTTTTTTGATTTGCTGAATTTGAGCCAAGAAATCGTCAAAACCAAATTCGTTTTTGGCAATCTTCTTTTGCAATTTACGAGCTTCTTCTTCGTCGTATTGTTCTTGCGCTCTTTCAACCAAAGAAACAACATCTCCCATTCCAAGGATTCGATCGGCCATACGATTAGGATAGAATACATCGATGGCTTCCATTTTTTCACCCGTTCCAATAAATTTGATGGGCTTATTGACTACCGATTTAATCGAAATCGCAGCTCCACCTCTTGTATCACCATCTAATTTCGTTAAGATAACTCCATCAAAATTTAAGCGATCATTAAAGGCTTTTGCCGTATTGACAGCATCTTGACCTGTCATGGCGTCTACCACAAACAATGTTTCTTCGGGTTGGATTGCTTTGTGCACATTGGCAATTTCGTTCATCATTTCCTCATCCACCGCCAATCGACCGGCAGTATCGACAATGACTACATTGAACCCGTTAGCTTTTGCATGTTTAATAGCGTTTTGTGCAATCTCAACCGGATTTTTATTTTCGGGCTCTGAATACACCTCAACCCCAATTTGACCTCCTACTACATGCAACTGATTAATTGCCGCAGGGCGGTAGATGTCACAGGCTACTAATAAAGGTTTTTTATTCTTTTTAGTTTTTAGAAAATTAGCTAATTTACCAGAGAAGGTGGTTTTACCCGAACCTTGTAAACCTGACATTAAAATTACAGAAGGATTTCCAGAAAGATTGATTCCAGCGGCATCACCACCCATTAATTCGGTCAACTCGTCTTTCACGATTTTAACCATTAATTGTCCGGGCTGTAAGGTTGTCAATACGTTCTCTCCAATTGCTTTTTCTTTTACTCTTGTGGTAAAATCTTTTGCGATTTTAAAATTCACATCGGCATCCAACAAAGCTCTACGTACTTCTTTTAAGGTATCGGCAACATTAACATCGGTAATTTTACCATGTCCTTTTAATAAATGAAGTGCTTTATCTAACTTATCGCTTAAATTATCAAACATAATTCTGATTTAGTGTAATGAGTTGCAAAGATAAGATAAAGTTATAAAGTTGCAAAGAGCGAAAATGGGTTTGTTTTAAATAAAAAAACCAGCTAAAAAGCTGGTTTTTTACTGTTTTTTATTGGTTAATTTTTTTCAAAAGTCAAATAATCTGTTCCTCCGTTACCCCCACTTACATCGACCAATTGGATGCGATTTGCAGTGTAACTAATGATATCCCAATCGTCTGTCAAATCATCCGTAAAGGCATTAGGAGCTGGTGCTACAAAAGCAATATTGAAATCCAAATCATTATTAGGATTGTCATCATTGGAATTGCTAGAAGTAACAGACCACGTTCCATTGCATGACGTTGAATTCGCAGCCGTTAACACCCCATTTGCTCCAAATGTAAAAATATAATTGGAATAATTGGTTGTTTCATTTACGCCACTATCCTCATATAAGGTAATACGCCAAGTACCCGAAGTTACTGTATTAATAACAGGTGCTGGATCTGCTGCCGTATTAGAATTATCTTCATCAGAACACATAGATGCCACATTGAAAACAAAAATCAATGATAAAAAAGAAATCCATTTTAGCTTTTTCATACCGTTTTTATTAGGTTAGAATAGCTAAGTTAGAAAAACTAATCTTTTATCCCAAATTTTCTTAAAATATCCTCCATCAAACACCATTTGGTAAGTGATGATTGCAATAAATTAGCACCTACAAATACCGTAAACCATAACCAGTTTTCATTCACATACATCCCTAGCAAAACACTCATAATTACAAACGTTCCTGCAATTGCTCTTATTAATCTGTTTATCATAATATTAATTTATTTAATTGTATTTTTCAACTCCAAAAACAGCTAAATGTACTTTTGAAATAGACTCTTGTTTTTTATTAAAAAAGGCAACCTCATCAAACAACAAATCTAAATTTTGTTGTAAAATGAAGGCGTAAAATACGACTG
>DALYCS010000118.1:0-5084 GCA_031973615.1 Flavobacterium sp.
GATTACTAATATTTTACTTGTTTTTGAAGTTGTTGTTTTACCACTAAAGATGAAATCAACTTGGATTATTTTGTAATTTAGCGCTCCAAATAAACAATAATGAGCCTAATAGTATTGACAGGAACCACAGGGTATATTGGTCAAAACCTAACTAAATTTTACGACTCCAAATCCAAGAAAATCAAATCCATTTCGTTGCGTTTTCAAAATTGGTATAAAATGATGCCTCAGGAAACAGAAACGATTGTTCATTTGGCGGCCATCAATCAAAATCCGCAGGATAGCGCTTTTGACGAAGAATATTTTAGGGTAAATACCGAACTTACCGCAAAGTTGTTTCGTTATTTTATGAGTTCTAAAGCCAAAACGTTTATTTTTATAAGTACCACCGCTCTAGCAGATAAGCAACTTACTCATATTACTGAATCTTCAGTAGTGCAACCTACAGACCCTTTCTTGAAATCTAAATACGAAGCCGAACAATTCATACAAAAACAAGAATTGCCAGCGGGTAAACGTGCCATTATTTTAAGAGTAGCACCACTGTATGGAAGAGAAACAAAAAGTATATTGCACAATACGTTCATACATTGCAAAACATTTCCATGGTTTTATGGTGCCCTCAATGCCAAACATTCTTTTTGCTACATTGACAATTTAACCGAAGTGGTCTATCGCATTACAGAAAATTCGGCATTCCCGTCTGGAATATACAATGTGGCAGATGATGAACCTATCGATTCCATACAATTTGTAAATTGGATGGCCGAAGTATTGGAAAAAAAAGCAAGCATTTACAAGGTTCCAAGAGGACTGTTGAACCTTATTGCCAAATTGGGTAATGTTTTTCAATGGGGTTTCAATACCCAAAAGCTTTTTGAGAAATCGCAGTCACGCATTGTCAATTGCAATAAAATTAAAGAGACCTTACAAATTGAAAAAATGCCTGTAAACACGCAAGCTGCAGTCATGAAGACTATTGAATATTACAATTCCATTAAAATTTAGGTAATATATTTTGGCCTTGTTTGTAGTTTCAACTATAAATTTAGGTTTTTTAGGTGATGATAAAATATTGTCTTAAATTTGACAGCTGTAATGGGTAGCATACCGATTACAGTTGTCAACAATAAATGATAAAAATGACCATAAAAAATATTTGCTGTATTGGAGCAGGATATGTAGGAGGACCTACTATGGCTGTAATTGCACAAAAGTGTCCACACATAAAAGTTACTGTAGTAGATGTAAATGAGAACCGTATCAACGCTTGGAACAGCGTTAATGAGGATGAATTACCTATTTATGAACCGGGTTTAGCTCAAGTGGTTAAAGAAGCTAGAGGTCGAAACTTATTTTTTTCTACCGATGTGGAAAAAGCCATTGATGAAGCTGAAATGATTTTTATTTCGGTGAATACCCCAACCAAAACGTATGGTGCAGGAAAAGGGATGGCCGCGGATTTGAAATACATTGAATTGTGTGCCCGTCAGATTGCCAAAGTAGCCAAGTCGGATAAAATTGTAGTGGAAAAGTCGACACTTCCCGTACGAACAGCTAGTGCTATCAAAGAAATTTTAACCAATACGGGGAACGGTGTACGGTACCAAATATTGTCCAATCCCGAGTTTTTAGCAGAAGGAACGGCTGTGACCGATTTGTTTCATCCCGATCGTGTGTTGATTGGTGGCGATACTACTCCAGACGGACAAAAAGCTGTACAAGCTTTAGTAGAAATTTATGCCAATTGGGTACCCACAGAAAAGATTTTGACCACTAATTTATGGTCGTCTGAATTGTCTAAACTTACTGCCAACGCCTTTTTGGCCCAACGGGTTTCTTCCATCAATGCCTTGAGTGAATTGTGTGAAAAAACGGGAGCCGATGTCAATGAAGTGGCACAAGCCATTGGATTGGATAGTCGAATAGGACCAAAATTCTTAAAAGCATCGGTTGGTTTTGGTGGTTCTTGTTTTCAAAAAGATATTTTGAACTTGGTCTACATTGCCAAATCTTACGGTTTGGAAGAAGTGGCCAGTTATTGGGAGCAAGTAATTCTCATGAACGACCACCAAAAGAGACGTTTTGCTAAAAATATCATTTCGACCTTATACAATACGGTGGCTGGTAAAAAAATTGCTTTTTTGGGTTGGGCTTTCAAAAAAGACACCAACGATACTAGAGAATCTGCAGCCATCTATGTGGCCGATGATTTGTTAAACGAACAAGCAGCAATTGCGGTTTATGATCCGAAAGTGAAAGTGCAGCAAATGTACGCCGATTTGGACTATCTTGAATCCCGTTCAGCTGCGGATAATCAAAAACTCCTAACTGCGTATCCCAATCCATATGATGCCTGCCAAGGAGCACATGCAATTGCGGTATTGACCGAATGGGACGAATTCAAGTCCTATGATTGGCACAAAATATACGAAAGCATGTTGAAACCAGCCTTTGTTTTTGACGGACGCAATGTCTTAGATCAAAAAGCTTTGGAGCAGATTGGTTTTGTGTACAAAGCGATTGGAAAATAAAACGAGAAGTATAAAAAAAGTCCCGATGTTTATCGGGACTTTTTTTGTTATTTGAATACGGCTAAAAGGATACCTGCTAAACTGGCTAGTACACTCGAAATACCTACAATTTCACCGGTTGTTGTCTTTTGTCTTTCCGGTTTTTCAGGAACGATAATTTGACTTCCAGGTAATACCTTTGGATAATTTCGAATGCCAAAAAACGAACCACTAGTACTCGCAGATCCATTGGCATGTACTACATACACTTTTCGTAACCATCCTCTGTCTTTGGTGCCTCCCGAGTTGTTGATGTAATATTTTACGCCTTTTCCTTTTTTATACGGTACTTCTGTGTTAAACATTACACTGCCCGAAATGGTTATAGTATAACTTTTATTAGGAATTTGTATCGCATCTCCCGGTTGTAAGACCAAATTACGCGATCGATTTGGATTTCGGTTGATCGCTTTCCAATCAATCGGAATGTTTAATCCATTTCGAACTACTTTAATGGCTTCTTTGTCGGCTTCGTCCGATAATCCACCCGCTCGGTTTATGAAATCCAACACGCGTTCTTCTTTTTTAACGATGGCATAACCACCAGGATACAATACTTCTCCACTCAAGGTAACCATTTGTGGGGTTTCAAAAGTAACAATGCGACGCACTACTACCTGATCTTGTGCTTCCATAACAAAGGCAGCTGCGGCTTCAGGGTTTTTGGGGTCAATTGTCAAGTTGAAGGATACAATTTTTTCCTGGTCTTTGGGGTTGTATGTGGTATCTTTTTTATTACGAAATACAGTAACTGTACTGGCTGCTTTGTCTGTAAAATATTCAGATTCTAATAATAAATCATACAATGTCATGCCGGCAACATACCCATAAGTGCCTGGTTTTCTTACTTCACCGTCAATAGATATTTTGTAACTGTCTAGTAATTCTTGATTGAAAAACACCATCACAATGTCCTCTTTTTGAAGTGTCATATTGGCCGCAGCGTCTCCATTGAGTGCTGCTTGTAAATTGAAACTGATGTATTCTTTGGTCAAATCTTCCTTTTGACGTACTAGCGAAGCTTTACTTAAAAACACATTTTCAGCTACACCGTCTGCTTTTAATACTAAATCCTTGATGGTCATGGTGCCGGATAGCGGCAAACTATATTCTCCTGGGCGGTACACTGCCCCTTTAATTTGTACTCTATTTTCGTAACGGTCTAATATTTTGTCCACACTTATTAAATCTCCGGATTTGGGAACATAAGCTCCAAAAGTGGTCTCGTTTAAATCGGTAACTTTTAACTCGGTGCTGGTTTTTTGCTTGACTAAAATTCTGTTTTTATAAGCATTTTCGGTAAAGCCCGAAGCATAATTGATGACGTTTTGTAAATTTTCTCCGTTTATCACTTCAAAAATACCAGGGCGTTTGATTTCGCCTTCTAAGGTAATTCTTGCGTCGTAACTTGGGATGCGAATGACATCGTTATCGGTTAATGAAACATTGTCGCTTTGATCGCCTTTGGTTAAAAAACGATACAAATCAATGGTACGGATAACTTTATTATTTCGAATCAATTCGATTTTTCGGTAACTTCCTATGTCGCTAGGACCGCCAGCAACATGCAAGGCATTGTAAATCGAACTCATGGCGCTTAGTCTGTAATTGCCAGGTTGTTGTGCCCCAATAATGGTTACTAAAATAGTTCTGTAATTAGAAACACTAACCGACAACTTACTTCCGTTTGAGGCCAATGTACTGTATATTCTTCCGATTTGTTTTTGTAGTTTATTTTTAGCTGCTTCAAAAGCGAGTCCGCTTAAAAACACTTCACCTACATTTGGAATGTTTACCGTTCCGTTTTTTGAAAGGGTTGCCGAATAACCAAATTGTTGCACCCCATATACATTAATATCCAATTGATCCCCAGGGCCTAAAATATAGTTAGGGGGTGTTGGCATATTTTGATTGGGTTCAAACGATAAACTTTTGGAAGTAAACAACTCTGAGCCAAAAACAACGGCATTTTTTGCAGCTAAAACACTTCCTTCTTGGGTAGTTCCAGCTCCTTTTTTTTGTTCTTCCTTAATCTCGGTAGGAACAACCGTATTGGATTGCAAACGAACTTTTAGTTGTGTGAATTCGGAAGCTGACATTCCCTTTGCTAACGCTAAAGGTTCTGCTTGTTCTAGTGTCATTTGGTTGGCTTTGAGCTCTTTGCCAATTTGTGCAATTTCTGCCTCTGAAAATTGAGCGGCTCTCACCTGACTCAAGTCTTTTCCTTTTAAAAATTCTTGTCCCAACGCGATTGTTGTAAACAAGCTTAAAAAACAAACCAATAAAATACGTTTCATGTGTGGACTGCTATAGTTTTAATGGGGCAAATATAATAAAAACTTTTCAAGGAAGCACTAGCTTGTACTGTTTCAAAAAGTAAAGCATGCACCATGTGATAAACTGATTTTTGTGGTGTACCTTAAAAATGTATATTTGCCTCATGAATTGGTATGCCCTTTACACCAAACCCCGCAACGAAAAAAAAGTAGCCGATAGTTTGAATGCTATGGG
>DALYCS010000119.1:0-5038 GCA_031973615.1 Flavobacterium sp.
CTATTTCTAGCGCCTCATCTAACTCAAATAGTATAAAAAATTTTATTTTTTATCTTCCGTTTTGGCTTTTTTATCCTTCTCCGATTCAATCCTTACTTTGTCATTGGATACTAAATCTTTTGAAACCGTTGTATAAGGACCAATAATAATTTCTTCTCCCGGTTTTAATCCCGAAATAATTTCAATATTTGAATCGTCTTGAATTCCGGTTTTAACCACTCGAAGTTTGGCTTTATCCCCTACTTTTACAAATACACATTCAAACTTTTTATCAGTTTTTGGAGCAGTCCCTTTTTTCTCTTGCTCTTCTTTCTCCAATTCGGCAACAATGTCTTTCTTCACCGAAGTGGTATCGTCTTTAATGACAACTGCGCTAATGGGTACGGCTACAATATTTTCTTTACGCTTGGTAATAATATCAACTGTAGCAGTCATTCCAGGTCTAAAAGGAGAATAGTTTTCAGGTTTTCCGTCCAATAAATCTTGATACGAATCTTTTAAAATTCTAACTTTTACTTTAAAATTTGTTACTTGATCAGCTGTTAAAGCCGCACTTGCCGAATTTGAGATACTGGTTACTATACCCTTAAATTCTCTTTTTAAATAGGCGTCTACTTCAATATTTGCCGAATCTCCAATGTTAATTTTAACAATATCATTTTCATTCACATCTACTTCAACTTCCATATTGTTCAAGTTAGCAATTCTAAGAATTTCAGTACCTGCCATTTGTTGCGTACCTAAAACGCGCTCACCCAATTCAATATTTAATAAGGAAATCGTTCCGTCTGCCGGAGCATAAATTGTAGTTCTTCCTAAGTTGTCTTTGGCTTCTGTTACTGTTGCTGAAGCACTCTGCACTTGATAATATGCTGATTGTTTATTGGCAACTGCAACTTCATATGACGAAACAATACGATCCCATTCTGATTTTGAAATAATGCCTTTTTCAAACAATTTTTTGTTCCGATCGTAATTGGCTTTTGCTTCTTTCACTTGTGCATCTGCCTGGCTTAAACCAGCTTTGGTTGTTGACATAGATGCCACAGAACGATTGACACCAGATTCATATAAATCGGGGTTAATGCGCACCAACAAATCTCCTTTTTTAACTTTTTGTCCTTCTTTTACTGGAAGAGCGATGACTTCACCTGAAACTTCGGAAGAAATTTTTACTTCAATTTCGGGCTGAATTTTACCGGTTGCAGAAACGGTTTCAACTATTGTGGTTTGGGCTACCTTAGACAATTCAACAATTTTTGAATCATCGGTATTGCCAATCACACCACCTTTTTTAAGACCAATTAATAATACTATAATTCCAACAGCACTTCCCGCTAAAATGTATATGGTTTTCTTTGACATGACTACTTAATTTATTTTTTTTGACTTATTGTTTTTTTAATAAAGGAATACCAAAATAAAATTCTAAAATTTTGGTTCTAAAAATATAATCATATTTTGTGCGTATTACTTCAGATTGTGCGTTTTCTAATGCTAAAGTAGCTTGTGAAAAATCAAAAGCATTTTGCAATCCTACAGTGTATCTTTCTTTTGAAAAATTGAAGGCTTGCAGTCTAGATTCTAGTGATTTTTGAGCCGCTTCAAATGCTTTTCGCGCATTGATAACATCATTATACGCTTGGTACACATTTCGTTCCAAGTCTAACTCTGCTTGTTTTAATTGATACGTTGCACGTTCTTCATTAATTTTAGCACGTTGAACTCTACCTCGAGTGGCCAGCCCGTTCAATACAGGAATATTAAGTTGTAATCCCACACCTGTTCCATCAAACAACGTTAATTGATCAACAAAACTAAAAGGCGTACTTTCTGACCAACGTGTATTATAACCCACAAAACCTGTCAAGGATGGTAAATAAGAAGAACGAGAAATGGCTAAATCTTTCTTTGCTATGTCTACATTAGAAAGTGCAATTTTCACCTCTTTAACTGATTCTCTTGCTTTTGCTAAAATAGTCTCTTGTGTTTCATTCGTAACGTTGGAAATGGGCAAATCGATTGTTTCATCAGAAATATCAAAGTTGTCATAATTTTCAAGCAATAACGTTTGACACAAGCCTAGTTTAGAAATGAACAAGGTATTTTCTGTATTGATGATTTGTTGTTGTTGCGAAGCATCTGTTGCTTGTAACTCATAAATATCTCCTGCTGGCACAACACCTGCTTCAATCAAATCTTTGGTGCGTTTGATGTTTTCTTTGGTGATTAAATTTTGATTGATTTGGACTTTTAACTGTTCCTTATTGAACAAAATTTGCAAATAGGAATTAGCAACTGAAAGCGCAATATCATCTTTCATCTTATCCAAGCGATAACCATTGGCAATGCTGCTTAATTTAGCGCGCTGAGCCACTTTCCAATTGGCCAAGCCATTAAACAACACAATGTTGGAACTGGCACCTGCAGAAAAGGATTTAAACGTTTGATTTTGAAATTGATTGGTTACAGGATTAATACTTGCACCCGTATTTACACTATAATTAGCATTGGTATTAAATGTTGGTAAAAAACCCCCAATGGCTTCCATTTTTTCAATAGAAGAGGTCTTTACATCTAACTCAGACTGCTTGATGGTAATATTATTTTTAATAGCATAATCTACACATTCTTCCAAGGTCCATTTTTTTCCTTGGGCAGCCATTTGAAGACCTACAAAAAGGAACAATAGCCCTACTTTTTTCGTTATCATTTTATACGCTTTACTTCTCATTCCCTATAAGACCCTCATTTTATTATTTTGTTACAGATATCATATAATATTTTACTTTTACAATGAAAAAATTACATTGTATGAAGTCCGCCATTTTTATCTTACGTTTATTTTGTGTCTTTCAAATGTTCATCTCTTGTGGTACAACCAAAAAAATTGAAGCGCTAAAACCGAGTCCGTCAAATGACGCCCCTATTGTTTTTAAAAATAAAACTTCTTTTGTGGCAATGCCGATTACAATTTCACTTTCTGAAATTGAACATCAATTAAATAATAAACTATCCGGATTGATATACAACGACAGCCTGATGAATGACGATAAAACACAAATGAAAATTTGGAAAACGGCACCCATACTATTATCTGAAAAAGATGGCAATATTATTTCGGTAATTCCATTAAAAATTTGGGCTAAATTTAAATACGGAACCGAGTTCATGGGATTAAATGATACCCGAGAAATATCCTTAAACGGAACTATTACATTGAATAGCGCCTCACAATTGACCAATTGGAAATTAACCACACAGTCAAAAATTGAAGATTTTGCTTGGAGTGATAGCCCGAGTATACTAGTGGCAGGAAAAAACGTTCCAATTACTTACATTATCAATCCAACACTACGCATTTTTAAAGATAAAATTGCAAAAAAAATTGACGATGCTATTGCTAAAACATGTGATTTTAAACCACATGTATTAAAAGTGGTTGAAAAGCTTAGTGTTCCCTTTAAAACGAGTGAACAATATCAAACCTGGTTTAAGATGGTTCCCATTGAATTATATGTGACCGAAGCCAAACTTTCAAAATCGAAAATTACGATGGACATGGGTTTAAAATGTACTATGCAAACCATGGTGGGGCAACAACCAAAAAGTGGTTTTGATGCTTCAAAAATAGTATTAAAACCGGTTAGTACTATCCCTGAAAAAACAACGGCTTCTGTTGTGGCTATATCTACCTATGAAAGTGCTAGTAATATTGTGACAAAAAATTTTCAAGGTCAAGAATTTGGATCGGCTTCTCGAAAGATAGTGGTGCAAAAAGTAGCATTATGGCATAAAGATGGGAAAATTGTGATTGCCCTAGATGTTTTAGGAAGTATAGATGGAACGCTCTATTTGGTGGGTATCCCAAATTACAACTCCATCACGAAAGAGATCTATTTTGATCAATTGGAGTATGTACTAAATACAAAAAGCATCTTGATAAAATCGGCCAACTGGTTAATGCAAGAAACAATATTATCCAAAATTCAGGAAAATTGCAGGTACTCTATCAAAGGAAATTTGGAAGAAGGCAAACAAAGTTTGAAACCATATCTCACAAATTATTCTCCTATGAAAGGAGTTTTTGTGAATGGCACACTCAACGATTTTGAATTTGAAAAAGTAGAACTGACCGATAAAGCGATAATTGCTTTCATTACTACTTCAGGGAAATTGAAAATAAAGGTTGACGGTATGGAGTAATTAGAAATCTATAGACCCGCTACTTTTTCTTTCCGTAACGCATTTTAAAAATGGCATACCCTAAAATTCCAACCAAAATGTATGGAATAGCCATCAAGTATACAATTCCATCATTTACAGCTTCAGCCTTTACAATATTGTCTTGATTTTCTAGCGCGGCACGACACATGGCACATTGGGCTTTTGAGGCAATTGGTAATAGGCAATAGGCAATAGTTAAAAAAAATGTGTGTAAAACTTTTCGCTTTTTACTATTCACTTTTCCCTTTTTAAGTTTAATCTGCATAATATGGTGAAATCATTGCATATACAATTACACCTGTAACAGCAACATATAACCAAATAGGAAAGGTTATTTTTGCTATTTTTTTGTGCTTATCAAATTGTTGTGACCACGCTTTTACATAAGTAGTTAATACCAATGGAATAATGATAATTGACAATATAATATGTGTAATTAGTATAAAATAATATACATATTTAATCGGGCCTTCACCACCATATGGCGTTGAATCAGAGGTCATGTGATAAGCAACATACATTCCTAAAAACACTACCGAACAAGCAATAGCCGTTTTCATTAAAATTTCGTGAAGTTTACGATTTCCGTTTTTAATGGCAACTACTGCAGCAACTAATAGCAAAGCAGTGGCTCCATTGATAGTAGCATAAATAGGCGGTAAAAAAGATAAAGGTGCTACATCAAAACCCATTTTCTTTAAATTAATACCAAACAACAAGGCTACTACCACCGGAATTGCAATGGATAAAACTACAATTAGTTTGTTGTACTTTGTTTCTATATTATTTTCCATATTTTTTTTATTTATTA
>DALYCS010000120.1:0-5008 GCA_031973615.1 Flavobacterium sp.
TTTGTTTTCAATATTTATTTGCTCTTCCATTAAATTAATTACAGGATGAGACGTGTTTTCATTCATTTCAGTTGAATTGGCATCAGAATACCCTAAAACATTTCGAGAGTACTCAATTACTGCCATTTGCATACCCAAACAAATTCCGAAAAACGGAATATTATGTTCTCTGGCATAACGCACCGTATCAATTTTTCCTTCAATTCCACGACCTCCAAATCCAGGTGCTACCAAAATACCATCTAAATCTTTCAAATGACTGGCTGCCGAATTAGCATCTAAATGTTCGGAATGAATTGAAATTACATTCACTTTTGTCTCGTTTGCAGCTCCTGCATGAATGAACGCTTCTAAAATAGACTTGTAAGAATCTTGTAATTCTACATATTTTCCTACTAAACCTATATTTACTGTATTTTTTGGATTTTTCAATCGGAATAAGAAGTCGTTCCAATTGTTTAAATCGGGTGCGTTTTTTTCGGGTAAATCCAATTTTTTTAATGCCACGCGATCCAATCCTTCTTCCAACATTAAATTGGGAACTTCATAAATCGTTGACGCATCAATAGACTGGATCACAGCTTCTTTTTTCACATTACAAAACAAAGCTAATTTTTGACGTAAGTCTTGCGAAATTTCATGTTCAGTTCTACACACTAAGATGTCGGCTTTGATACCGCTTTCCATTAATGTTTTTACTGAATGTTGCGTTGGTTTTGTTTTCAATTCTCCGGCAGCAGCCAAATAAGGCACTAACGTTAAATGCACTACAATTCCATTATTTTCACCCAATTCCCAAATCAATTGACGCACCGATTCGATGTAAGGTAATGATTCAATATCTCCAACGGTTCCACCAATCTCTGTAATTACAATATCAAAATCACCCGATTTTCCAAGCAACTGCATACGTTCCTTGATTTCGTTGGTAATGTGAGGCACCACCTGAACCGTTTTTCCTAAAAATTCTCCTCTACGCTCTTTTTCAATAACCGAAAGATAGACTCTTCCCGTAGTTACATTGTTCGCTTGCGAAGTAGGAACATTTAAAAAACGCTCATAGTGACCTAAATCCAAATCCGTTTCTGCTCCATCGTCTGTTACATAACATTCTCCGTGTTCGTAAGGATTTAATGTTCCTGGATCCACGTTAATGTAGGGATCAAACTTTTGAATGGTCGTTCGGTATCCTCTGGCTTGCAATAATTTGGCTAACGAAGCAGCGATGATTCCTTTCCCTAAAGAAGAAGTCACACCTCCGGTAACAAAAATATACTTAGTTTGGCTCATTGTATTAGTGTTGTGTTGTTGTTGATTCTTTAGACCCGCTAAAGTTGTATGTTGCAATAAATAATATTAACGCGCAAAGATAATATTAATTCGTCAATGTGCCAATTAGTCGGCGGATCAATTTTGTAATTAAATTGTAAAGAATATATTATTGTTTTGGGAAATTTCTGCGGATGTTTCGCACCAATTCTTCTAAACCGTTTAATTTGAGTTCGTGAACTAATTGTAACTGCTCGCCCAATTGTCCTTTAGGAAAACCTTTATTGGCATACCAAACCACGTAATACTCAGGGAGATCAATTAAATGATAGCCTTCATATTTACCAAATGGCATTTTGGTATGAGCAAGTTTAATGAGGAGTTCTTGGTTGGTCATTTTATGCGAGGATAGAAAAAAGATAAAAAAAGAAAGATTTTTTAAATTGCATATATTCTGTTAACTTAATTCTGTTAACTACTACTTCCAATTAAAAACTATTTCCTTTTTAATATCAGGATGCAAACTATAAAAAACCGGACAAGTCATAGCTGTTCTTTCCAAGATGGTCTTTGTTTTATCGTCGGGATTAATGGAGAAGTGGAAAGTTACGTGAATTTCTGTAATTCGTCGCGGTTCGGTTCCCATGATTTTGGTTACTTCTGCGGTAGCACCTGAAAAATCTACGTCTAAATCGCGTGCTTTGATGCCCATAACAGTAAACATACAACTTGCCAATCCGTTAGCTACGGTATCGGTTGGAGAAAACGCTTCTCCTTTTCCGTTGTTGTCTAGTGGCGCATCAGAAATAATTTCAGAACCCGATTGCAAATGTATCGAAGAAGTGCGTAAATCACCTAAGTAAGTTACTTTAGAGGTGGCCATTATTGTGCTTGTTTTATGGTTAAATCGTTATCGTAATACAGCAAATAACATCCGTTATTAGTATTGAATCCATTTGCATTAGAATAATCAAAGCTATTCTCAATGTAAGTGGTTTTGTATTTTGAAACGGAAGCTGCAAAACCATCTTCTTGGCACATGCGCAAAATCGTATCAAACGTACAATCGAATCCTTTTATAGCTACACTATTTGGCATACTATTATTGATTTTTTTATAGGCCCTTGCAAAAAGAAATTCTTCCGGAGTGTCCATAACTTTGCTTGCTGATGGATAAATCATTTTTAAAGCCGTTAGATTTCTGATTGGAATTTCATCAAAATTTAAAGCATCATACACTTCATATACCGCCAACTGTATATCGTATTCCTTTTGTAATCCTTTCAACATATTGGTAATGCTCAATATTGTTCCAGCTTTTTCAATTTCTAACAACACAAAATTGGTTTTTCCTTTGACCAATTGCGCTTTGAATTGGACTACATCTAAAGCCCCCTTATCGTTAAATGCTGCATGTTTAACCCAAGGATAGTTTTTGGTGACATATTCTTTTGAAGCAACTTTTTTTGTACTAATAATCGCAACTGCATTGCCGTTTTTCGCTTTGAAATGCTGCAATAATTTAGACTTCAATTGTTCTTCAGATGGAATTGCGTAATACAAATTTGGGTACGACAACCCGCGCTCTTTTGATAGCGGCGAAATGACAGGAATATCATATTTTGAGAGCAATTGAGCTGTAGTTTCCACAAATGAATTTTGGAACGGACCAATCACTGCATCTACATTTGTAAAATCGTTTTTAGCAATAATTGAAGCTACATTAGACGCATATTTTGAACTTTCTACATCATATACTTTAACATTGACCGGAATTCCTAATGCCTTAGCCGAATCAATAGCCATTAAGGCACCTGCATAATAATCTAAGGTTAGGTTTAAAAATTTATTTGCTTTTAAATGCTCCGTTCGGGTTTTGAGCGAATCATTTTCAATTTTAGCAATATTAAACGGCAAAAACAAGACTAAATTTCTGGTTTTCGTTTTGGCAACAGTTTGTTGTAAATCAACCTTCTCTTTGGGTAAAATACTTATGGGAAGCGCATTTTTTTTGGTAGGCAACACCAATTGAATCCCTTCCGACAAGGTGTCTTTTACCGATGGATTTTTAGCTAATATCGCTTCAACAGTAATGCCAAATTTTCTAGAAATAGCATACAAAGTTTCTCCTTTTTGCACCACGTAGGTAGTATCGTTTGCAGTGGTTACAACAGCTGGAAAACTATTTTTGGCAGGAATCAGCAAGGTTTGATTTTCCTTGATGCCGTTATTAGCTTCGGGATTGAGCTTGATGAGTTCATCGGGTGAAATTTCATATTTTTTGGCAATAGCATATATTGTTTCCCCTTTTACCACAACGTGTGAAGCATTCTTTTGTCCCATTGCACAAAAGAAACTCAAACAAAAAATTAGTACCCAATTGCTTTTCATCTTATCTTATTTATTCCCATTCAATAGTTGCTGGTGGTTTCGAACTAATATCGTATACTACACGATTCACACCGCGAACATTATTGATAATTTCATTTGATATTTTCATTAAAAACTCATAAGGTAAATGCACCCAATCCGCCGTCATACCATCCGTAGATTCAACTGCACGAAGCGCCACTACTTTTTCATAGGTACGCTCATCGCCCATTACACCTACACTATTCACTGGTAATAATATTGCACCTGCTTGCCATACTTTATCGTATAAACCGTGTTCTTTCAAACCGTTAATAAATACAGCATCTACTTCTTGCAAAATGGTCACTTTTTCAGGTGTAATGTCTCCTAAAATACGAATTGCTAACCCAGGTCCAGGAAACGGATGACGGCCTAATAATTCAGCGTCAATTCCTAATGTTGCACCTACTCTGCGCACTTCATCTTTAAATAACATTCGTAAAGGTTCCACAATTTGCAATTTCATAAAATCAGGTAAACCACCTACATTATGATGCGATTTTATAGTCGCTGAAGGTCCGCCCGTAGCCGAAACCGATTCAATTACATCGGGATAAATTGTACCTTGACCTAAAAATTTTACATCTTTTAACTGATTGGCTTCATCGTCAAAACCCTCAATAAAAACACGCCCAATAGCTTTACGTTTCGCTTCCGGATCATCAAGACCCGCCAAAGCGTCATAGAAACGCTGAGAAGCATCAACTCCTTTCACGTTCAAACCCATTCCCTTGTATTGATCCAATACATTTTGGAATTCGTTTTTACGTAATAATCCGTTATTTACAAAAATGCAATATAGATTACTTCCAATCGCTTTATTTAAAATTACCGCAGCAACAGTAGAATCTACTCCACCAGATAATCCTAACACTACTTTATCATCACCTATTTTGGCTTTCATATCTGCAATTACCTCTTCAACGAAAGCATTGGGTGTGAAGGTTTGTTCCACTTTTGCAATTTTAACCAAGAAGTTTTCTAACATTTGTTTTCCATCTGTAGAATGATACACCTCTGGATGAAATTGAATGGCGTAAGTAGTTTCGCCTTCTATTTTATACGCTGCATTGGCCACATCCTTTGTACTGGCAATCATGACTCCGTTTGTCGGTAATTTTTTAATGGAATCGGAATGACTCATCCATACTTGGCTGTTTTCTGAAACACCTTCCAAAAACACTTCGTTTTCTTTTAAATAGGATAAATTGGCTCTTCCATATTCTCTGGTGTTAGAAGCCGCTACTTCTCCACCTGAAAAGTGGGCCAAATATTGCGCACCATAACAAACAGCTAATAGTGGTTTTTTACCTCTAATTTCAGATAA
>DALYCS010000121.1:0-5001 GCA_031973615.1 Flavobacterium sp.
GGCAACGTCACCCACATTATCTCCTACATTATCAGCAATAGTGGCTGGGTTACGCGGATCATCTTCTGGAATACCTGCTTCTACTTTACCAACTAAGTCAGCACCTACATCGGCAGCTTTGGTATAAATACCACCACCAACACGAGCAAACAAAGCGATTGATTCAGCCCCTAATGAAAATCCAGCTAATGTTTCTAACACTACTGTCATACCTTCAGTATCAGTCCAAACCCCACCCATAAATAAGTGAAAGAAAATAATGAAAAATGCCGTTAGACCTAAAACTGCTAAACCAGCAACTCCAAGTCCCATAACTGTTCCACCACCAAAAGAAACTTTTAAAGCTTGTGGTAAACTTGTACGAGCAGCTTGAGTTGTTCTAACGTTTGTTTTTGTCGCAATTTTCATCCCCATGTTTCCTGCTAAAGCAGAAAAAATAGCTCCAAAAATAAAAGCAACTACTATTAATAAATGTGTTTTCACACCTGGAATAAAAGTAATTCCTGCTAACACAACACTTGATAATACCACAAATATTGCTAATAATCTGTATTCTGCTTTTAAGAAAGCTAATGCTCCTTCGTAGATGTAATCTGAAATTTCTTTCATTTTACCATCACCCGCATCTTGTTTTAATACCCATGCTCTTTTGGCAGCCATAAAAGCTAAACCAATCAACGCCATTACTATTGGCACATAAATCATCATTGATTCCATAAAAAATAATTTTTGTTCTTAATTTTATCGGATGCAAAAATAACAATTTTTTAAGAACTTATACAATTTGTCCCGTTTTATAAAAATAAATATGCAAAATTTGTATAGTTTTCACAACTATTTCCAAGAAGAAACCACTTTTATGAATATAAAAGTTACATTAATTGGATTTCACTAAAATTAAAGTTAGGTTCGATAACGAAAACAAATACAACGAGTTCTAATAAAAACAAACCATAAAAATGATGAAATTAAATTTACGCGCTTCAAGTGCAATCCAATTGGATTTTGGAATACTTATCATTCGAATAATTATTGGAATAGTAATGGCCTTTTACGGATATGAAAAATTGGTGCATTTTCAAGAAATGGCCGCTTCCGATTTTTGGGCGAATAATGTAAGTTTTTTAGGTCAAAAAGGTGCTTTCCCTTTAGCATTAACTGTTTTTGCTGAATTTTTTTGTAGTCTTTTGCTTATCATAGGGTTGTTTACACGATTAAGCTTATTACCATTACTGTTTTGTATGGCATATATTTTTCTTGTTATTTTTCCTTTTTCAATTATCAGTAGCGGCGATAACGGCATGGAAATCAACACCACATTCTTCTATTTTATAATTTATTTAGGATTGTTTTTTACGGGTCCTGGAAAATACAGTTTAGATTATCTGTTATTAAAAAAATAATATATCTCAATTATAAAATTAGCAAAGGATAAAAAACTAAACTGATTAATCAAGTGTTGCCACTTTGTGTAAGGTGATTTTTCTGTTTATTATTTTGGATAGGAAAGTATGTTTTCTACAAAATTTAATATACAATTTTTCGACCCCTTTTTTGTAAATAATAATGCCATAAAAAATAAGTGGCCACAGAACGATATGGTTTCCAATTTTGAGCATAAATTTCCATATCTTCTTTGGTATGTATGTCAAAAAGTTCTTTCATCGTATTGACAACTGCAATATCTCCTAGCGGAATAATATCTAACGAATTCAAACAAAACATCAAATAAACGTCAATTGTCCAATTGCCAATTCCTTTGATTTTTATTAGTTCTTCTCTAACTAAATCGGGATTTTTAAATGCTAAACTATCAAGGTCAATTTGTTCAGATAAAATAGCCTCGGAAAGTGCCTTAATGTATTTCGTTTTTTGACGACTTACACCACAGCTTCGGAAATTTTCCTCCGGAAAATCAAGTAGATCTTCCATTGAAAAAACTGGAATTGTATTTTTTAACTTGTTGAATGTAGCTTTTGCCGAATCTATTGAAACTTGTTGTTCCAATATCAAAAGTACCAAAGTTTCAAAACCTTGAGGTCTTTTAGGCTGAACAGGAACTCCGTATTGCTGACTTATTTGCGCAAAAACAGGCTCTTTTTCAAGTAAATATGCAACAGCCTCTTTCATTTTAGAAATAAAACCCAAATGAGGCTTTAACGGTGAATCGATTAGCGTCTGGGATTGATAAATAGCTACCGCGCCACGCACAATCGATGCGCAATACTTTAAAAATATTCCCAATTCCCGCATGATATTCCCAATACACGTCTTCGGGAGCTCGATACAGCAATCCAGAAGCATTGATGAAGCGATTTTCATCCGAAACAGTTCCGTAAACACCTTTTATTCCTATGATTTCCCGCCAATTTAATTTTCGCAACAATGGAACTCTCGAAAATAATCGACCATTAAAATGGTGTTCCAAATGTAACGAAGCATACTCATCGGCCACAAAATCGTAATAATTGAGTAAATTATAGGTATTATCAATAATAAAATAGGATTGATTTCCTGGAATAACACCCATCAACCCGAGTGGTACTTGTCCTAGCGTTTTTCCTACTTCTACAGTTGAAAACAATCTTCCAAATCCACCAATTAATAAGGGTTGGCGGTAATAAAATTGGATTTTTTGATAATCAAAATCACTATCCAATACCCCTTTTAATCCCTGACTATAACTTAAAAATAAGCGGGCATAATTGGCATCCACTTCCATGCGTTCCACCCCATATCCTATGGTTTTTCGCTTGGGTGTATATTCGGTTACAACATTAATTTCCGATTGTTTCATATCACTTTTTGTAGCGGTTTGCGTAGCATCGGTATAGTAATCCAAACTAAATTGATTGGAAGCCGATTGCATTGTTCGAAACGAAACATTAGCTTGAAAAGTTAGATTTTTTGCAGGTTCAATTTCAAATCCTAAAGTGGTTAAATTGATTGATGTTAACTTGTTATTTGTACCACTTGAGAAAAATGAAGAAGAAGCAAAACTTCTCCCCAAGACATCATTTGATGTGGTTAAACTTACACCTATTTGTTCGACATCCCTGCGGTTACCTGCGGATAATATGATACGATTTTTAGTTTCCACCATCCATTTCCCAGAAAGTCCATATTTAACTTTATCGTCTTTAAATCCATAGGCTGTATAGCCTTGAATGCGCCAAGTATCATTAGGCCCAAAATAAGTCCTACCGCCAAAACGTATCCGTTCTCCTTCGACATCATTATAGCCAAAAGTGGAAAAAATAGGACCATAATCCATTTTCCATTTGGGAATTTCTATATAGCCACTCCCTAATATTGATGCCAAACTATAGATTCGTTTAAATCGAGGTACTTCCTTTAACGTATCTAGCATTTTATAAATCCCGGCTTCGTTTTTATTAAGATTTTCAAATCGGTTTTCGGCCCAGAATTCATCGGATTTATTGTAAACTGAATTGTCATAAAAATTAACTTCCTCTTTATAAAATTTATCCTCTTTAGGAAGATCAAATTGATGGTTCCTAAAGAGTGTTGTGCGTTTACCATAGACCCCTTTTGCTTCATCCTTCTTTGAAAAACTAAAATCAGACATCATATAATCGCGGGTGAGCAAAAACACGGAGTCGTTCATTACCTCAAACTCTTGTTCAATATAAATTTCTTTCACCCAGTTGATGTTAGCACTCTTACTGGCTTCCAAATTTATTTTTTTTACGGCGAAAGTGCTGTCGTTTACCCAAAAATCTCCTTTGAAGGTCAACTCGTTTTTACGTCGGGGATAATAAATAATATTATAACACCATTTGTTATCTATAAACATACTATCGGCAAGAACATAGTTATAGACATTAATTCCAGTTCGGGATAACGGACTCACAAAATCTTTATCAAAGAATTTTATGTAATTATTGTAAATGTCGTAATCGGCATACAAATCCTTAATAAAAGTATTTACACCATCGCCAGTACCTAGTCCCGAATTTTTATTGGCCGTGGTTATTTCTTTTGTTTTTTTAGTGGTATTATCTCCATAAACTTGACTTAATGTCTCGTTAATAAATATAGGTAAAAAGGTTTTTCCTGATATTTTGGAGGTATCTATTTGTTGGAAGACAAATTCCATTCCTTTGAAAACTTTGCTTTTCATAAAAGCTGAGTCGATTGAATTCAAATCAAACTCAACTTTTTCATATTTGTCATATTGGTATTGCTTGAACATTTTGAGACCGTTCTTTCTTCTTCGTTCCCATATTTTTCTCAAAATATCAATGGCAGGATTATTCTTTTTGGATGTTTTGCCGGTATAAATAGTAACCTCATCTAATGAAACTCCGGATTTTAAAACAATTTTAAGATCCTTGTTCAAGCCTGGGGCCAACTTTATTTGGACAGTATCATACCCAACAAAAGTGACAATTAATAAGTCGTAATTTCCTTCAGATTCAAAATAAAAATTACCATTATCATCTGTAATGACTCCGTCTTTTGATCCTTTTAGTACTACGTTTGCATATGCTATGGGTTCATTTTTTTCGTCCACAACTTTACCGCCCACTTTTGTTTGACCAAAAAATAGGCTTGTAAAAAATATGGCAAAAAATAAAATTTTAATTTTCATTACTATAAACAAAAAACTTCATCAGTAAGTGCACTGATGAAGTTTCAAATATAATACGTTTTTTGTTATTTATAAGTAACTTTTCTTACTGCTTTGATTACATCTTGTGCATTAGGCAACCATTCTTTCAAAAGTGTCGGCGAATAAGGTGCTGGTGTATCTGCAGTT
Organism: Flavobacterium sp.; assembly: GCA_031973615.1. GTDB lineage: Bacteria > Bacteroidota > Bacteroidia > Flavobacteriales > Flavobacteriaceae > Flavobacterium. The sequence goes on from DALYCS010000121.1 coordinate 4,784, forward strand.
GTAATTCTTTGTACCGGAGCATCTAAAAAATCAAACGCTTTTTCTTGCACCATATACGTAATTTCTGAAGCAACAGAGGCAAACGGCCACGCTTCTTCTAATACCACTAATCTATTGGTTTTCTTCACTGATGTTAAAATCGTGTCGTAATCCATCGGGCGCACGGTTCTCAAATCTATAATCTCACACGAAATACCTTCTTTAGCTAATTCTTCTGC
>DALYCS010000122.1:0-740 GCA_031973615.1 Flavobacterium sp.
CAACGGAATCGAAATATCAATAGGTTGAGATAAGTCGATCTGTAGTTTGTTGATGATTGCTTTCATAAAATAATATCTATTCCAAATTTAACAAAAACAAATCACTTGCAATTCCATCACTCAAAAACTTTCCTTTTTTTGTGGTTCGCAAAATGGTATCATCTATAAAAAGTAAATGATCGTCAATGAACTTTGCCGCTTGCTGGTTAAGATAATCTAGATAGGTTTTTCCAAAATCTTTTTCAATTCGTTCCAGTGAAACTCCCCAAATCGTACGTAATCCCGTCATTACATATTCGTTATACCGATCGGTTTTAGTCAAGGTTTCGATTTCTATGGGTAATTTATTTTCTTGAATCGATTTAATGTACAAGGCATTGTTTGACACATTCCAGCCTCTATTTAATCCATCATAACTATGTGCAGAGGGTCCAATGCCGATGTATTTTTTACCCAACCAATAACTCGAATTATTTTTTGAAAAATAATTTTCTTTACCAAAATTGGACAACTCATAATGTATGAATCCGTTTTCTGAGAGTTTATCTACTAAAATATCAAAATGAACCGAAGCTACTTCATCATCGGGTTGCGGTATTATACCTTTTTGAATGAACGAATGTAATGCTGTTTTGGGCTCAACTGTTAAAGCATAACTGGAAATGTGTGGCACTCCAAAAGACAAGGCTGTTTCTATATTTTGCAACCATTTTTCATTGGACATGTTCGGAATTCCGTAA
>DALYCS010000122.1:750-4907 GCA_031973615.1 Flavobacterium sp.
TCAAATGCAAGGTCCTTCAATTCATTGCCCGGAATTCCGTAGATCAAATCGATGGAAATATTATCAAAATAATGCGAAGCATATTCCAAACATTTCTTTGCCTCTTCCACGTTGTGGGCGCGATTCATTAACTTTAAATCGTCTTCAAAAAAAGATTGAATACCGATAGATAAACGATTCACAGGGGAATGGGCTAATTCCAAAATTGTTTCTGGGTTTAAATCATCTGGATTAGCTTCCACGGTAATCTCAGGGTTGTCTGTCACTTTGTAATTTTGATATACTGTATCAATCAAAAATTTCAAATCTGCAATGTCTAATATGGAAGGGGTACCACCTCCAAAATAAATTGTTTCTACGACTTCCTGTTCAAACTCACCCTTACGCATACTAATTTCATGTGCCAAGGCTGCAACCATTTCGCTTTTCTTCTTTAACGAAGTCGAAAAATGAAAGTCGCAATAATGACACGCTTGCTTGCAAAAAGGGATGTGGATGTAGATTCCTCCCATTTTATTTTTTAACTCTCGATTCATTCTGTTTTACAAAAGCATCCCAACCCGAATAACTTTTTGCACCTACAACTTTGCCTGAATTAAAAAAATGACAAACCGCTGCTGCCAAACCATCTGTTGAATCAAGGTTTTTTGGCAATTCTTTCAATCCTAATAACTGTTGGAGCATTTTAGCCACTTGTTCTTTACTGGCATTTCCATTACCAGTGATGGCCATTTTAATTTTTTTGGGTTCGTATTCTGTAATCGGAATATCTCTAGAAAGTCCGGCAGCCATAGCTACTCCTTGTGCGCGTCCAAGTTTCAGCATGGATTGTACATTTTTACCAAAGAACGGCGCTTCAATAGCAATTTCATCGGGATTGTGGGTGTCAATTAATTCGATAGTTCGTTCAAAAATCACTCTCAATTTTTGATAATGATTATCATACTTTGATAATATCAATTCGTTTAGTTGAACAAATTCCATTTTTTTATTGACCACTTTGATCAAACCGAAACCCATAATAGTGGTTCCAGGATCAATACCCAATATGATGCGTTCGTTTGCCAATGAAATTTATTTTTCTACTTTAATAATAACTGGAAGTATGAATTGGGTTTTAACCTTTACACCTCTTTTAATGGCGGGCTCTACTTTTGGAAAATCGGCCAAACGAGCTAATAAAACACTATCCGCTTTTATTTTATCATAAGCCACACTATCTTTTGAAAATTGGGGCTCAAATTGCAAACTAGCATCTGGGAAAATTGTTACTTTCACCGAAATGGTATCCGTATTAGGGTATAACATTTGAAGCGTATCAATTCCGATTCGCGTTTGTATCGTTTGGGAAAGATAATCAAAAAAGCATTGTTTCTTCACCGCCGGATCAGCAATGGTATCACACTGAAGCACCGAAGGTAATTCGTCTACTTCTTCCCAATTGATTTTTTGCAATTCTTGTTGCAACAATAGGTTTTCATCGGGTACTTTTTTATCAAACAATTGGCACGAATACAACAGTATTGTTACCCCTATAAGTTGGATTGTCTTTTTCATATTAATCTTCCATCTGAAATTTTATAGGTAGGGCAAAGCTAATATTTATGGGCTTGCTGTCGCAAAATGCAGGCTTACAAGTTGGCATGGTCTTTATAATTCGAATCGCTTCTTCTTCCAAAACCAAGCCGTTTTCCGGACCCCTTGCATCAATAATTTCTGGATTTCCTTCTTTGTTAATAATAAACTCTATTATTACTGTACCTTCTACATCATGGTCAATAGCAAAGGAGGGATAGCGAAATTTATTTGCTACATGTTTTCTAAAAAAATCTATAAATGGTATTTCTTCCTCTTGCTGGGTAATGCTGTTTTTTACTTTAAAAAAAGGCAATATTTGTTGGGTACATTTAGTGAAATCCTCAGCAACTTGATTATCTACAATAGTATTTGCTTTGACTATAGAATCTTGTTGTTTTTTTTGTTGTTTTGCTTGTTTGCTTTCTGCCACGCGCATTAAATAAGCATCCCATTCTTTTTTCTTGGCTTCTTCCAACTCTTCCTTTGGTTTTGACACATCCTTCAAACGGCCAATGGAATTACTGGACGGATTTTGCGCTAAGGTTACTGTGACTGTAAAAAATGAAATTATCAGTATTATTAAAATTCTCATGCTCTAATTTTGCTTAGCTTATGCTGAACAAAGTTATGAAAATGTTAGACATGAACTAGTATCTTTTAGATAACTTTTGAAACCACCAAGTAGCAGCCAAACTAGCTTTCGTTAATACAAATGTGTTTCTATACCAATAATAGCGTACAAAATCAAAAAAGCCTTGCATAAATGCAAAGCTTTTCATTGGTCTAACTACTAAACCTAATCCCAATTGCTTGGGAATAAACAACACAACTATCGTGATTTTTGGTGTTTACATTGCAACAACAAAAAATCTTATTTTGGGCAAAAAAGCACTTCAATTTCTTGAAGTGCTTTTTATTTTTCTGGCGGTCTGGACGGGACTCGAACCCGCGACCCCATGCGTGACAGGCATGTATTCTAACCAACTGAACTACCAAACCAGTGCGTTTTTCACCTTTTTCTTTATCAATAAAGGGCTAGGTGAACTTCATTGCGAGTGCAAATATACTACGCTTTTTGATTCCTGCAAATATTTTTTCGAAAAAAGACAAACTTTTTTTAGGCATCCTAGGCAAACTTTTGTTTTTCAACCAAATAGGCAGTCATTATTTTTTCAAAAGTTTCACCAATCGCAACAGGTATATATTTTATTTGATATTGCAAGCATGTAGATTCAATAGTTTTGAAATATGTACTAATGGTTTTTTGATAGGCATCTTGACTGTTTTCGGCAAAAAGCTGAACCGTTTCACCGGTTTCAACATCTATAAATTTTCTAGGGGTAGCATCAAAATCAAAGTCCAATTCGGTCTTTAAATCATACACATGAAATACTACAACTTTATGTTTGTTGTGTTTTAAATGTTGTAATGCCTTAAAAATTTTATCATTATCCTCATTTTGAAACATATCCGTAAACAAAATCACCATGGAACGACGGTGTAAATTTTCTGCAATTTGATGTAAATAGGTAACGGTATCTGTTGTTTTTGTTGCAGTGTTTTTTGAAATTACCTCTTCCAATTGATGTAAAATCATGCGATGGTGACGATCACTGCCCTTTTCTGGAGCATAATATTCATACTTGTCGGAATAGATACTCAGTCCCACGGCATCTCGCTGTTTCTTTAACAAGTTCATCAATACTGCAGCAGCCAAAACCGAAAAACCAATTTTATTTTCAAAAAAGGGTTGCTGAATACTCAATTTTGGATAATGCATGGACGAAGAATTATCAAGAATCAAGTGACAGCGGAGATTGGTTTCTTCTTCATAGCGCTTGGTATATAATCGGTCGGTTTTTGCAAATAATTTCCAATCCAGATGCTTGGTACTTTCACCAGGATTGTAGGTTTTGTGTTCAGCAAATTCTGCCGAAAAACCATGAAATGGCGATTTATGCATTCCCGAAATAAAGCCTTCGACAATTTGATGGGCCAAAAGTTCCAGGTGCTCAAAACGCGCAATTTTTTCTATTTGCTGGTCTAATTTCATACGTTCAAAGATAGGAAAAGATTCGTTATCTAGACAATAGGTTTTAGATGAAGGATGAAAGGTGTTGAATAAAAAAAGGTCCAACTTCCGTTGAACCTTTCTTATCATATTCTACATTTTATTACAGTAATGCATCGATAGCATCTGTGTAAGTTTTCTTAGGCGCAACACCTACTTGTCTTCCTACCACTTCACCGTTTTGAAAAATCAAAACAGTTGGAATATTACGCACTCCATATTTTGCAGCAAATTCTTGATTTGCATCTACATCTACTTTCCCTACAACTGCTTTCCCTTCGTACTCACTGTGGATTTCGTCAATAACGGGTCCGACCATTCTACAAGGTCCACACCACGCTGCCCAAAAATCTACTACTACTGGTTTGTCCGATTTCAATACTACTTCATCAAAAGTAGCATCTGTTATTGCTAATGCCATATATTCTTTGTTTTATTATTAATTGAATTGCAAATTTAGGAATTTATTATCAATGACAATGCGAAATGAGATTAGTTTTAATTATGC
>DALYCS010000123.1:0-1081 GCA_031973615.1 Flavobacterium sp.
GAACACCAACTTGCTCTTCTCTTGGATAAGGGATAACCGAACGGGAAAAATATAAGGCAAAACCTTGTTGATCGGTAATTACTTTAACATTATTGGGGTTTTTAATTTCTTCAATATCCGTAATTTCAAACATCAAGGAACCCAAATCAACTTCTTTTGCTGTATCTTTCTTGAAAATATGAATTAATTCTTCCAAAGGTTTTTTGTCAATAAAAGGTTCGTCCCCCTGAACATTGATCACAAGATCCACTTCCATACCGAAGACTGCTTCTGCAATACGATCACTCCCACTCTCATGCTCCTTTACAGAGCGTATCGCTTTACCTCCATTCAAAACAATTTCATCAAAAATAAGATCCGAATCGGTAACCACAAATACGTCGTCAAACAAATTCGTTTTTACAGCAGCTTCATACGTTCTTAAAATGACGGTTTTGCCGCATAAATCTTGCATTAATTTAGCAGGAAAACGAGTTGAGGCATAACGAGCCGGGATAACTGCAATGATCTTCATTTTTGAGAGTTTGTTTTTACAAAAGTATTAATTTTTAAAATATTCGTCTTTAAAACCAATTAAATAAAGTTTTTCTTCGGCACGGGTAATAGCAGTATACAACCAACGTACATAATCGGTATCTATACCATCAGGCAAATAGGGTTGCTCTACAAAAACGGTTTTCCATTGCCCACCTTGCGATTTATGGCAGGTAATTGCATACGAAAACTTTACTTGTAAGGCATTAAAATATTCGTTTTCTTTAACTTTTTGCAACTTTTTATATTGTTGTTTTTCATCTTCATAATCCAACAATATTTCTTGATACAATTTATTGGATTGTTCATAGGTTAAAGAAGGTGATTCACTAGTAATGGTATCCAACATCAAAATGGTATCTATAGGAGCTTGATTGGGATAATCAACCATTCTGATTTTTACAGTAGCAAATTTAAATCCGTACAGTTCTTGAATTTTTCGAATCTCCAACACCTCAATAATATCACCATTGGCAATAAAACCAGCTTCTGTATCTTCTTTCAACCAGAAATAATTGTTTTTGACCACCATTAAATAATCTCCTGT
>DALYCS010000123.1:1141-4878 GCA_031973615.1 Flavobacterium sp.
AGATAATATTGACGTCCTAATTTGTTGATTGTATTGATTGGCTCGTTTATTTGATCGGACAATAAACACGGTATCTTCCAATCCACAATTATCATAAGCACTATGAATGGCATCTTGAATATCATAACCATCTTGTAATCGAACAATGTCTTTGAATCCGTTCAAGTTAAACTGAAAAGTATCTATAAAATGCGAATCTAATAATTCTCGCAATTGCGTGGCATTATACAATATTCCGGATGTTTCAGCTTGCCTCATTACTTCATCGAGTTCGATATGTTGTACATTTTTCTGATAGTGCAATGAAAGGGTATGAATATCCAAAGCAGGGCTAACGGTCATGTTAACAGGAGGTAATTGAGCTGTATCACCTACCAAAAGTAATTTACAATTGTTACCCGCTTCAACATAAAAGAAAAGATCATCGAGAAGTGAACCGTTCTCATATAACTTTGAATCTTGCGATGTATCGGAAATCATGGACGATTCATCTACTATAAAAATGGTATTCTTAAATTTATTTTGTTGTAAAGTAAAACTTACTCCACCCCCCTTTGATTTCTTTGGAAAATAAATGCGTTTGTGAATGGTATAAGCTGGCTTTCCCGAATAGTTACTGATTACCTTTGCTGCACGACCTGTTGGGGCTAATAAAACGCATTTCATATTTATCGCTTCCAAATGATTAATAACCGTAGAAATAATAGTTGTTTTACCAGTACCAGCATACCCTTTCAATACAAAAATTTCATCGTTTGAAGTATTGAAAAGAAATACGGCAATTTTTTGAAAAAATAAATTTTGTCTTACAGTAGGCTGAAACAAAGAATTTTGAAGCAGTAACTTATAAAACATTGATGAAGTAATCATTTATAAAAATGGACTTTAATTAATTACCAAATATAGTGTTGATTTTAGAAAAATAGCGATAGGATTAGAAAAAAATTGTAGCTTTGCCAATAGTAGTAAACAGTATTGTTTGCGAATCAAGTTAGGATACTATGGTAATTTCATCGGGTGACATCACGCAAAAAACGTACAAAAAATTAGTTCTTCAAGTTTCCTTGAGCGAATTATCGTTTTGTGTCGTTGATTTAATTACCCACAAAGTATTACACACGCAAGAAGTTCAGTTTGAGAAAAACAAGGTTATTGAAGAGCAACTTTGGCGTGCTTTTGTAGATTTTTCAATTTTGGCGAACACCTATGATGAAGTGGTCGTGTTACACAACAATAATTTAAATGCTGTAGTACCTACATCGTTATTTGACCCAACCTTTTTAGCGAGTTATTTGCAATACAACATCAAAGTTTTTGAAACAGATTTTTTTGCATACGATACACTTCTGCCCTATGAAATCAATAATGTTTATGTTCCATTCATGAATATTAACAACTTTTTATTGGACCAATTTGAAAGTTTTGATTACAAAAACAGTAATTCAATCTTACTTAAGAAATGTCTTGAATATTCTAAAAATAAAGAAGAAAAACAAGTTTTTGTGTACGTACAAAAAGAGCAATTTGAATTGGTTGTCGTAAAAAATCAAGAACTCCTCTTGTTCAATTCGTTTCAATACACTACTCCTGAAGATTTCATTTATTATGTATTATTCACTTGCGAGCAATTGCAATTGAATCCGGAAACGGTAAAAGTACATTTGTTTGGAAATTGCAGTGAAGAAGATGCGATTTATAAAATGGCCTATACCTACATTCGCAATTGCTCCTTATTGGAAGTAACACACTTAACAGCCGCATTGGATGTTTCAGAATCGGCAATTCGAAATCACTTTATGCTATACCATACATGAGAATTATTTCAGGAAAACACAAAGGTCGACGTTTAGTAGCTCCCAAAAACTTACCGGTTCGTCCGACAACCGATATGTGTAAAGAATCCTTATTCAATATTCTAAATAACTATTTTAATTTTCACGGTTTAAAAGTGTTGGATTTGTTTTCTGGGACTGGAAATATTAGTTATGAATTTGGCTCTCGTGGAGCAGGTCCAATAACGAGTATTGATGGTGATTTTGGATGTGTGAATTTCATAAAAAAAACCGCATCCGATTTAGATTTAGACATTTCGGTACTAAAAAGTGATGTATTTAAATTTTTAGAAAAAAGCAAAGCTTCATATGATATTATTTTTGCGGATCCACCTTATGACTTAGGACAAGAGCAATTTGAAAAAATCATCCAACTCATTTTTGACAATGAGTTGTTAGCGGAAGAAGGAATGTTAATCGTTGAGCATTCCAAACACACCAAATTGGATCATTTAGAGCATTTTTCTTTCCAAAAAAATTATGGAGGATCCGTTTTTTCTTTCTTCGAGATGGAAAGCAACTCTGAGGATTCGTTTGAAGACGAGGAAGAATAAAAAAAGCAGACCTGTAAGCCGGATTTTGTCTCCGAAATCGGAGCCTTATCATTTATCTAGATCATACATTACTATATGACTCAAGCTGCCTACCCTTCAGCATCGGACGAGTCGCCCTTATTCCGATTACTCAGAAACTGCTGATATACTTGACATTTCACCGCATAGAGTTTACCTGGTTTCACTACAGCATTACCTGTACATACTTTCTGTTGCACTGGTCCTCATCTTACGATGGACGGGCGTTACCCGCTATGCTACTCTTTGGTGTCCGGACTTTCCTCTCCACCAAAATGGAGCGATAAGGCGGTCTGCGTTGCAAATTTAGAGTTTAGAATTTAGAATTTAGATCTTAATGTGAATTATTTTTATTTTACCAAGTTCTATTGTGAATAACTTGTACACAACTTCTTTTGTTTTTGGAAATATGAACTTGTTTTTTGGCGCTTCCCTACTTATATTTGTAATTCAATTAGCAATATGGAACAATTTATAGTATCAGCTCGAAAATACCGCCCACAAACCTTTAAGGATGTGGTGGGACAACAGGCTATTACCAATACATTGCTCAATGCTATTGAAACCAATCACTTGGCACAAGCTTTATTGTTCACTGGACCTCGTGGTGTTGGAAAAACAACTTGTGCAAGGATATTAGCTCGAAAAATCAATCAAGAAGGTTATGACGATCCATATGAAGATTTTTCATTTAATGTTTTTGAATTGGATGCCGCTTCAAACAATGGAGTTGATGACATTAGAAGCATTATTGACCAAGTAAGAATACCACCACAAACCGGAAAATATAAGGTTTATATTATTGATGAGGTGCACATGCTTTCACAGGCAGCTTTTAATGCATTCCTAAAAACACTTGAAGAACCGCCAAAACACGCCATTTTTATTTTAGCTACAACCGAAAAACATAAAATTATACCAACCATTTTATCGCGTTGTCAAATTTTTGATTTCAAACGAATTACGGTAAAAGATGCCAGAGATCATTTAGCCGAAATTGCAAATGAACAAGGTGTGGCTTATGAAGACGATGCGTTACACTTCATATTATTGCTCAAAAAGCTGATGGTGCCATGCGAGATGCCTTATCTATTTTTGACAGGGTAGTTTCATATTGTGGAAAAAACCTAACAAGACAAGCCGTTACCGAGAATTTAAATGTCTTAGATTTTGAATATTATATCAACATCACGGATTTAATTTTAGAAAATAAAATTCCCGACCTATTAATGGCGTATAATGATATTTTGTCAAAAGGATTTGACGGACATCATTTCATAGCTGGATTGGCTTCTCATTTTAGAGATTTGTTGGTCTGTAAAAATCCCGCAAC